>JBEKZR010000023.1:0-17787 GCA_049509715.1 Occallatibacter sp.
CGCGCGGCCGTAAAGCACCTGGGCAAAGAGCAGCGGCGGCACGGCCAGGTTGATCACGAAGGTCATGACCACGGTGAGCCGGCGGGCCAAGGCGCGTGCCGCGACCATAGAGAAGGGCGAGCCGCGGAAGAGGCTGAGCAGGACGGCAAGCAGCAACCCGCCGAGGAGCATCTCCACGGCGACGAAATGCAGCGCCAGGGTCACAATATGGAGCAGCTTGAGCAGCCAAATCGGGGCCGGCAAGGGAATGGGGTCTACAGCGGGAAATGGATGCATGACGGCTTGAAAGTTCCTTTCAATCTGCGGGTGAAGCGGGAAAGACAGAAGCGCCCGTCAAGAGCAAGCCTACAACGCTCACGCAACTCGGCGGCGGCGAGATGCGCCGGCGCGCCGTTCTCGATGGGCAGGCTGGCCGGCTCAGCGATTCCGGCTGGCGGCCTGCCGCACAGCTAAGGCGGCCCAGACAAGGAGCCAAAATACAATTGCGAGGCATTTTGGACTATTTCTCTCCAATTTCAATTGGAAAGAGATTAAGCTCTTGGAAAAATGAGGGTCTGTGACGAAGAATACATGCGGCTGTGACATGTTCAACTACTCTACTGCCGGGCCATCGTGTCTGCCGGACGGGGCAATTCCATGAAGGGTTCCAACTCGTCAATGCAACTGACGCGCGCAGCCGATTATGCGGTTCGGGTGATGGTTCATCTGGCGACCCTGCCTGCCCATGAGCGCGCATTGCTGCCCGCGCTGGCCGAGGCCACGGGCGCTCCCGAAAGCTTCCTCTCCAAGGTACTGCAGGGCTTGGCGCGCGCCAAACTGATCGCTTCGCGGCGGGGGCAGTCAGGGGGCTTTGAGATTCTGCCCAGCGGCCGCCAGGCATCGCTGCGCGAGGTGATAGAGGCCATCGACGGACCGGTGCACCTGAACGTCTGCCTGATCTCCGAGCGCTCCTGCGGCAGAGCAAAGTGGTGCCCGGCGCACCCGGTTTGGGTTGCGGCCCAGCAGGCCATGCTGGATGTTCTGTCCCAGACATCGATCGCCGAAATGGCGTCTCAGGCGCCTGCCAGCCAAGCCCGAATTTCCAGTGCGGTCTCTGGGCTTGCCGAACAGAAATCGATGAAAAGTTAAGGCGCGCACGGTCCTGGCCAGCGCTCCACCTTTCGGTCGATACTGACGCGCATCTGGCCCCCTATACTGACTGTCATGTTTGAGGCACTGCGCGCGACCACTTTCCTGGGAGTGCTGGCGGCGGGAGTTCCCTGCCTTCTTTCCGCACAAGCCACAGGTCCCGGCGCTCTTCCCCCAGGGCAACAAAGCGAAAAGCCCGCCGAGGGCGCACAGCCGGCCGCCACTGGCGGCCAGGAGACCGGCTCGCCACGCCCGGCGCAGCTCGACGAGCAGCACCGGCCCATCACCGAGGGCGGCTTCGTGAAAAGCGGACCGATCGTCTTTATCGACGACTCGGAAAAAGCCGGACTGACGCACTGGACCCACAAGATGGGCACGCCCGCCAAGAGTTACATCGTCGAGACCAAAGGCTCGGGGGTGGGGCTGATCGACTACGACAACAGCGGCTGGCTGTCTATCTACGTAGTGAACGGCTCGACGGTGGACGCGCTGACGGGCAAGGAGACGCCGCCCCACGCGGCCCTGTTCCGCAACAACCACGATGGAACGTTTACCGACGTGGCGGCCAAGGCGGGAGTGACCAACGACCGCTGGGGAACGGGCGTGGCCATCGCCGACTATTACAACGACGGCTGGCCGGATATTTTTGTGTCCAATGTGGGAAAGAACCGGCTGTACCACAACAATCACGACGGAACTTTTACCGATGTGGCGGAGAAGGCCGGGGTGCAGCTGGGCAACTGGTCGAGCGGGGCTACCTGGGGCGACTACGACGGCGATGGACGGCTGGACCTGTTTGTAGCGGGCTATCTGCACTGGGACTGGAACAACCTTCCCAAGATCAAGGAGGGCGGGGCGACCAATGCGTTTTGCACCTTCCGGGGCGAGCCGGTGGCGTGCGGGCCGAGGGGGCTGGTCGGCGAGCCGGACCACCTTTTTCATAACAACGGCGACGGAACGTTTACCGATGTGAGCGAGAAGGCCGGCGTGGCCGACAAGGCGGGCTACTACGGGCTGGGAGCATTGTTTGTAGACATCAGCAACCACGGCAGGGTGGATCTGCTGGTGGGCAACGACTCGACGCCCAACTATCTCTACCTGAACAAGGGCGACGGCACGTTCGAGGATGTAAGCTACGCCTCGGGCTACGCGCTGAACGAGGCTGGCCGCGAGACGGCGTCCATGGGAATCGCGGTGGGCGACTACCAGAACAACGGCCAACTGGCCATCTTCAACACCACCTTTTCCGACGACTACAAGCCCTTCTACCGCAACGAGGGCGACGCCAACTTTACCGACATCAGCGATCAGTTGGGGATTGCCGAGATTTCGGTTCCCTTCCTCAGCTGGGGCGACGCGTTCCTGGATTATGACAACGACGGCTGGAAGGACCTGCTGATGTCCGACGGCCACGTGTACCCGCAGGCGGACAAGTATAACTGGGGGACAAGCTGGGCACAGCGGCCCATGCTGTTCAGGAACATCGATGGCAAGCGGTTTGAGGCTGTGCCTGCGGTGGAGGGTTCGGGGCTGGCGGTAGTGATTGCCGGGCGCGGCATGGCCGTGGGCGACCTGTTCAACGACGGCAAGCTGGACGCGGTGATCAACGTCATGGACGGCCACCCGGTGTTGCTGAGGAATGTTTCGCCGGACAAGAACCACTGGCTGGAGCTGAAGCTGTTGGGCGCGGCCCCAACTGCAACGAGCAAGGGGAGTCCGCGCGACGCGGTGGGGGCTACGGTGTACGTGACCGCAAATGGAATGAAGCAACGCGGCGACGTGCTGAGCGGCGGGAGTTATCTTTCGAGCAACGACCCGAGGCCGCACTTTGGGCTGGGACAGGCCACGACGGTGGACGCGATCGAGGTGCACTGGCCCAGCGGCAAGGTGGAAAAGTTTACCGTGCCGGGAGTGGACCGGATCGTTACGCTGACGGAGGGCAAGGGGAAATAAGCGGTTTGCGATACGCAAAAAGGGCCGTGGAGGCAACTGCCTCCACGGCCCTCTTTGTTCTGCCGGCATCCGAAGGTTAGAACGTGATGCGTCCGGAGAGTTCGAGGCTGCGCGGTCCGGCGCCCTCGGCGGTTTGCAGCGCGGTGATGGAGCCAAAGCCGCTGGAGTCCACCTGCATGTTGGGCGGTTCGTAGTTGCGGTGGTTGAAGACGTTGGCCGCCTCGACGCCGATCTGAAACCTGGACTTCTGATAAAGCGCAAAGTTCTTCATCAGCGACAGGGAGAAGTTGGCCGTGCCGGGACCGACGACACCGCCCACGGGCGCATCGCCGAAGCGGCCGATGCCGATGCCGCTGGCGGTCTGAAGGTTTTGGTATGGAAATGCCGCCGGATTCAGCCACTGTGCGGTGGTGCGTCGCGGCGCGTAGAGGCTGACGTTCTGCAACTGGTCGGGACGGGTTTGCCCAACGGTCGTAAGAATGTTGGTATTGGCCGGATCGACCGTCTGCTCGAAGGGGGTGAGGAACGGTCCGCTCTGCAGAATGGCGATGCCGGCCAGTTGCCAGTCGCCCGTGACGCTGTTTACCAGGGAGCCGTGGTTCAGCCACTTCTGGCCGTGGCCGAAGGGCAGGTCGTAGAGGTAGGTGGCAAGGAAGCGGTGGCGGCGGTCGTAAATCACGTTGCCGTAGTCCATGCCGGGATGAAAGCGGTCGGTCAGGAAGCTGCCGCCGGCGACGGCAAAGGCGGTGGGCGTGGCTCCGCCGGCATTGGAGAGGTCGCGCGTGAAGGTGTAGCTGGCGTCGAAGGTGAGCCCCTTGCCGCTATGGCGGGAGACCTCGGCCGTACCGCTGTTGTAATTGCTTTCAGCGGCATTCATGACGCTCTGGATCACGGCCCAGTAGGGATAGGGACGGTTGCCGCTGGCCTGGGCATAGCCGATGGAATTGGCCGGCACCTGGTTGAGGTCCTCCATGGTTTCAAGGTCCCGGCCATGGCTGCCGGAGTAAGAGAGGCGCATGCCGACGCTGTGGCCCAGATCCTGCTCCAGAGTCAGGTTCCACTGCTGGACTGAGGGATCTTTGTAGTGGACGGGAAAGGCGTAGTCGAAGTTGGCGGTTCCGGTAGAGCTGCCGGCAAGGGTGTTGTAGGGATTGGCGAAGGAAAGCAGGGGCGTGATTCCATCGCTTTCGAAGGCCTGATTGTAAGTGGCCAGATAGCTGGCATGGACGGCCCAGCCGGAGACCAGCGAAAAGCCGAGCGGAGTTTCAATGAAGCGTCCCCAGCCGCCGCGCACGACCGTCTTGTCATTGCTGTAAGGCCGCCAGGCAAAGCCCAGCCGCGGACCCCAGTCGGTCTTGTCGGTGTAACGCAAGGACTCCGGAATCCCGGCCTCCGCGGCGGTCATGATCAGCGTGGGATAGATGGCATTGGCAAAGCCGGTGGACTCGAAGGACAGGGCCTGGGCGTTTGGCACCACGACCGCGCCTTGAACCGTCGACGCGCCATCGGCGCCTATGCCGGTCCAGCCGGGCTGGAAGACAGCGGTGTTCGAGTGAGTATCCCGGATAGGCGGGTGCAACTCGTAGCGCAGGCCCAGGTTCAGGGTGAGATGGGAGGTTATCTTCCAGTCGTCCTGAGCAAAGAACGCGTAGGCGTAGCCGAGCCCGTTCATGGTGGGATTGTTCGTCGAACTGACCTCGGTGTAATCAGGATAGCCAAGCAGGAATGCAGTGTAAGGGTCGCCGATGGCTACGCCCACGTCCGACGAGCCGTTGAAGACATACCAGCCGGAACGATAGTTGCCGTAGACATTGTCGTCGTGGTCGCTGAGGCGCTTGAAGTCCGCGCCGAATTTGAAGGAGTGGTTGCCTCGGGTCCAGGTCAGGTTGTCCAGCGCCTGAACGATCTGCCCGCGCTGCATGCCGGGGTTGCCCGCGCCGGTGGACATGAAGCCGTTGCCGATAAGCACCTGCGGGGCCTCGGACCAACTGGTGTCCGGTTGGGGCACGCTGAGCCCGGTCTGGGCGAGCAGGGAGTTAGTGGAGTAACTCTGCGTCTCCGAGGTGTGCTGGGCGTTGAAACCGCCGCGGAACTCGTTCATCAGCCGCGGCGTGAAGACGTAGTTGTGCGCCAGGGTCAAGCCCTCGTCGATCTCGGGCGTGTTGTACGCGCCTTGCAGCGGGCTGCCGGCCTCAGCGCAATAGGAGTAGGTGCAGGTGGCAGAGGGCGCTGTGGTGACCTGGCGGTTCTTGTAGGAAAAGCGCGCGAAGACCGACTGCTTTGAGGAGATGGCCTGATCCAGCCGCACGTCGCCCTGATTGCTGGAGATGGGAGAGGGGAAATTGATCTGATAGTTGTTGACGTAGGAGCCGGGTGCGCCGTAGTTGGGCGTGGGCATGAGGTATTGGAGTAGGTTGGCGGAGATGGGGCTGACCGGCACCATCGTATTGGTCAGCGTGGAAGTCAGTGGAGTTCCATCGGGGTTATAGACGGTGTATCCATTGGGACACTGGGTGGCCGGATCGGGCTCGCAATAGGATTGGTCGAGGTAAGAACCGATGTTCCCGTTGCGCATATCCGTGGAAGGCACGCTGAGCACGATGGGCGTCTCACGCGGCAGGCGCAGCCCTTCAAAGCTCACAAAGAAGAACGTCTTGTCGCGGCCGTTGTAGAGATGCGGAAAGCTCAGCGGGCCGCCCAAGGTGCCGCCAAAGTCGTTCATGATGATCTTCGGCTTGGAGAGCGCGAAGGTATTGTTCGAGTTCAGGACGGTGTTCTCGTGGTTCTCGAAGAGCCCGCCATGAAAGTGATTGGTTCCGGCCTTGGAGACGGTGGTGATGTCGGCCACGCCGCTGAACTCGGCGTTGTTATTGGACTCGCTGACGCGAATCTCTTCGATGGAATTGAAGGAGGGGAACATCTCGTTGACGGGGCCGGAGTACTCGACGCCCACGCTGGAGATGCCGTCGATGGTGACGCTGAGCAGGGCCGCTGTGGTGCCCATGACTGCCAGGTTGCCGCCATCGTCGGTCTGCACGCCGGTTTCGGTGGTGAGCGTGGAGATGGGACTGGTGGAACCGGAGGATCGGGAGTAGATGGCCACCGGCAGCTCGACCAGCTCGTCGCCGATCTTGGTCACGGCCAGGTTGGAAACATCGGTGGTGATCACGGGCGCGGGGTCGTCGAACACAATGACGGTCTGAGTCTCAGCGCCCGGCTTCAGGGTTGCATCCAGGCGCCGTGTCTCGCGAGCCTTGAGCACGATCTCGGGAAGCGATTCCTTTTGAAATGCCGGCGCCGTAAAGGTGAGGGCATATTTACCCACTTCGATGTTCTTGAAGGCGTAATTCCCGCTGGTGTCGGTCGCCAGTGTACGCGTGGCGGTGGTGCCGGAATTGACCAGCGTCACCTGCGCGCCTTGAATCAGCGCCCCGCTGCTGTCGCGCACCGTGCCTATGATGGAGCCGAAGGTGGATTGCGCCGGCAGCTGGCCGACAGCCAGCACAAGCAAGCAACACGCCAGAAGAAGCCGCGCGGCGACCGAGCGGTGAAAGCAGACAAGGGAAGGAAAACCGCGCATGAGCGCACCTTTCACAAAAGATTCACGGTAGAGACGATGTTTCTTCGCTTTTGAATTGTTTTTCTTTACAAATGTATAGCCTGTTGGGAGGTATGAGGGCGTATTTTTTACAGAATTCTTTGCGCCTGCCGGCAGCGACCCCCAAGGGGCCGGTTATACGGGTTTTAGCCTCAATTCTTTGGCGAGATGCGGGTGATAGCCTGCCGGTCAACAGACGGAAAAGAGACCGGCTCCTGACCAGAACGCGCTTCCCCGGCCGATTTCGCGGTCCGGCTTGACGGGCTGGCAGGGGTTTTCTGCCGCCCGGGCCTTTCTCCTGCCTGGCCGGCGCCAGGAGCCTAGACTTTGGCGGCAAGCGCGGCAGCGCCGCTGTGGAGGCTCAAGTTTGCAAAATCCGGTTGGGAGTGTTTCAATCTGATTATTGAAACAGGGGTGCTCCACAAAGTGGGGCTGAGAAATACCCTCGAACCCGATCCGGATAATACCGGCGTGGGAAGTTTCCCAGGGCCTTGCGGTCCTTCTTCCTCGAATCGCAGCGTGAGTTCTCTTGTTTCATTGAGTTCAGAAACAAGGGGAGCCCATGCTCGCAGCCGCAGCCGCAGCCACGGCGCGCATCCCATCTGAATCATTCCCGAGCGGCAGGTTCGCCGCCGGCAGCGGGTTGTTGCTGGCAGGCCTAGCCAAGGCCAAGCGAGCGTCTGGCGTGGGCCGCCGTTTACTGCGTATAAGGTTTGTACATTCCCAGGTCTCTAAATCGAGACCTGGGGCACCCAGCTCTTTGGTGAAAGCGCTGATGCTGCTCTGCTGCGTGGGCGCTCCGTTATGCGCATTTCCGCAGAACCCGGCGACCCCGCCCACGAGTCCCGTTCCGTCTTCCGATGCGCCGAAGCCCTCCGCGTCTGCGCAGGTGCCGCGCGTTACGACGACGGTCGTGGTCCACGGCGAAGTCAAGGACGATTACCTTCCCGAGGCCGTCACGGTGGGCACTCTGGACGGCGCAACGCTGAAGGAGACGCCACTGTCGGCGACGGTGGTGACCCGCGATTTGCTGACCGACCAGGTTTCGCGGCTGCTCTCGGACGTGGTGAAGAATGATGCGTCCATCGGCGAGGATTACGCGCCGGTGGGCTACTACGGAGACTACGAGATTCGCGGCTTCGCGATCGACCTGGCCACGGGACTCCAGATCAACGGCATGACCATCGCCGGCGAGCAGGATGTGCCGCTGGAAAACAAGGAGCGCGTCGAGCTGCTCAAGGGCATTGCCGGCGTGGAGAGCGGCGTGGCCTCGGCCGGCGGGCTGATCGATTACGTGACCAAGCGGCCGGCCACGTTGGAGGCCGTGGACCTGGCCACGGATCATCGCGGAACCGCTTACGGGGCCGTCGATCTGGGCCGGCAATTCGGCAGCCGGAAGCAAGTGGGCGCACGGGTGAATCTGGCGGGCGAAAAAATCGAGAGCTACGTGAACGACGCCAACGGCTGGCGCGGGGTGGGCGCGGGCGCAGCCGACTGGAAACTGAGTCCCAAGGCGATTCTGAAAGGCGACTTCGAGTACCAGCACAAGGTGGAGCGCTCGGTCTGCGGCTACCAGCTGCTGGGCGGAACGACCTTGCCCGATCTGGACCAGGTTCACCCCTCGACGATGCTGGGCGAGCAATCATGGGCCAAGCCGAACACCTTCGACACATTCAACACCGGGGCGCGGCTGGACTACGATCTGCCGGGCGGGTGGCGAGCCTTCTCCGCAGCCAGCTACAGCCATTCGCTCATCGACGACAACGTGGTTTATGCGTACGGGTGCTCCTATGAAGCGGAGTGCCAGGCGAGTGGCGGCACAGCGCCCAATTACTTCTTCGCTCCCAGCGGCGGCTACGACATCTACGACTATCGCGACCCCGGCGAATTGCGCATCGACGCGCAAGCCGAGGCTCTGGCCACCGGCCACATCAAGACCGGGGCAATCAGCCACGACATAGCGGGCGGCGGTGAACTCTTCCTGCGCAGCGTTCAGCAGCCCGGCGCGCCACCCAGCACCGCGCCTGGCTGGGTGCAGGATGGCGCCGTGTACAGCTACATCGGCTCCGAGAATATCTATCAGCCGATTACGCCGTTTCCGGGCGCGGCTTACGACGGTGCGCGAGAGCAAGCCGGCCCGCGCGCTCTCTGGGAAGACAGTCACCAATCGGCCGCAGTGGTACAAGACCGGATACATATCCCCGGCCGCATTCAACTGTTCGCCGGGGGACGGGAAGACTCCCTGCGCAACAACAACTACTCCCTCACCGCCACCAGCCCCGGCACCTTGCCGACCATCACGGACAAGCTCATGTGGCTGCCGCAATACGCAGTCACATTCAACCCGGCAAGCAGTTTAACGCTCTATGGAAATTACGGAGTGCTGCTTTCGCTGGGACCGCAAGGGCCGTGGTGGGTGGATAACGCGAACGAGTTTCTGGGACCATTCTTCACCCGGCAGGCTGAGGCCGGCGCCAAGTTTGAGCCAGGCCAGCGCATCCTGCTGACGACCGCGCTCTTCCATATGCGCGCGCCGTTCTTTTATCCGAAGGTGATCCAGGCGCCCGACAGTTTTTGCACGGCAAGCGAATTCAATGCGCCCGGCGATCTGTGCTTTGAATCCGAAGGGCGCGAGACGCACGACGGCATGGAGGTGAACGCGGAGGGCAAGGCGACACGTTGGATGCAACTGAACGCTTCGGCGGCGGCGATTCGCGCGCTTTCCGACGAGACGGGCACGCCGGCCTTCGACTCGAAGCAGGTGCTCAACGTGCCGCATCTGCGCACGGCTGTGTTTGCCGATCTGGTCCTGCCCCACGCCCGCGGCCTGTACCTGATGCCGGGCTGGAGCTACACAGGCCGCAAGGAGGCCACGCGCGACGACGCGGTGAGCGTGCCCAGCTACAATCTCTTCAATCTAGGCGCGCGCTACACGCCGGGCGGCGAGCAGGGACACGTAACTTTCCGGCTCTATGCCGACAACATCACCGACAAACGCTACTGGAAAGATACCGGCGCCAGCTACGGCGACACATTCATCCACCTAGGCGCGCCCACAACGGTGCGGCTCTCGGCCCATTACACATTTTAGGTTTGCCGGTTCGGGTGAAAGATGATATCGCGATGAGTTCAACGGCAAAAGCGCACGGCATGGACGGCACGCTGGTGGAGCCCGACTGGGCGCCGCTCACGCTGGCCGAGGTGCGCGCGTTGTTGAGCCGGTTTCCCGGATTCGGCGAGCCGATTGAGATATTGTCCGTAAGCCCGCGGCCGTTTTCGGCGGCCAGCGTGGTGGCTACGCGGGGCGGGCGGGTCTTCATCAAGCGCCATCACCGGACCGTGCGCGATGCGTCGGGATTGCTTGAGGAACATCGCTTTCTTGCGCATCTGCTCAGAGCAGGAGCGCCGGCGCCAAGGGTCTTTGCGGCGGCTTCAGGCGAGACGGCAATCGAGACCGGCGAGTGGAGCTACGAGGTGCACGAAGCGCCCGAGGACGTGGACCTTTATGAAGATGCGGTCTCCTGGACGCCGTTCCGTGGCGTGGCGCACGCGCACTCCGGGGGCCAGGCGCTGGCGCGGCTGCATCGTGCGTCGGAGGGATTTGCCGCGCCGCGCCGCAAACCGCGCCCGCTGGTGGCCAGCTTCACCATCTTTGCCGCGCAGGATCCTGGCGCGGAGATGAACCGCTATCTGGCCGCGCGGCCGGCGTTGGCTGGGGATGCGGCTGTGCGCAGCCGATGCGATGAGGCGCTTGAATTGCTGGCTCCGTTTCATGCTGAGCTTCTGCCGCTCGAGCCCGCACTCCCGGAGCTGTGGACGCACAACGATCTGCACGCTTCGAATCTGTTGTGGAGCGATGCCGGACCCGCTGCGCGGGCTACGGCAATCATCGATTTCGGGCTGGCCGACCGCACCAATGCGGTGCATGACCTGGCGCACGCAATCGAGCGCAACATTGTTGAGTGGCTGGTGCTCGTCGAGAACCCGGCACATCCTGAAAATGTGCCCGTGCATCTCGACCATCTGTACGCATTGCTTGCCGGATATGACTCGGTGCGTCCGCTCTCGGATGAAGAGGCCGCGGCGCTGGCGCCAATGACTGCGCTGTGCCACGCAGAGTTTGCGCTGTCTGAGGCGGACTACTTTCTGGGCGTGCTGCACTCGGAAGAGAAGGCGCGGATGGCCTGCGAAGGCTGGCTGGTGGGGCACGCGCGCTGGTTCCGCGGCGCGGACGGCAAGAAGCTGCTGGATGCAATTGGCCGTTGGGCTGAAAGTCGGGAGTGCAATCCGCAAAGAGTTCTACCCAAGAGAAACGGGTCATGATGAGCTGGATGGCGATTGCGAACTACTTGGCCGCAAACTGGCTGGAGATTGCTGGAACCGTCACCACGGTGCTGGGCATCTGGCTCACCACGCGCCGCTTGCTCATCTGCTGGCCGGTGGTGCTGGCCGCGGACGTGCTCTATCTCATTGTCTTCTACCGCGCGCGGTTGTTCTCCGACGCGCTGCTGCAAGTCTTCTTCGTGGCCTTCACGCTTTACGGCTGGTGGCACTGGTGGCGCGGCGTGCGCGAAGAGGGCGAGGTGCGCGTGGTTCCGCTGAGCGTGCGGGGATGGTTTGCGGGAGTGGCGGCGGGAGCGGCGGGAGCGGTGCTGCTGGGGTGGTTGATGGTGCGCGTGGGCGCGGCCCTGCCCCACCTGGATGCCGCGCTGACCAGCTACAGCCTGGTGGCCAGTTGGTGGCAGGCGCGCAAACACACGGCCAATTGGTGGCTGTGGATTGCGGTGGACGTAGTCTACATCGGCGAGTATCTCTACAAGGATCTGAGGCCTACGGCCGCGCTCTACGCGGGACTTGTGGCGCTGGCTGCGCTGGGGCTGCGCGATTGGCGGCGTGCGGCGGCGACTCAGACCGCGGCTTGCACCACGTTGTGAAGCGGCTCGCCGTCGATGTAGCGGCGCAGTTCGCCGGCAGCAACTCGCAGAGAGTTGGGTGCAAACTGCGGGCTCGATCCGCCTACGTGGGGCGTGAGCAGCAGATTCGGACAACTCCACAGCGGGTGCCCGTCCGGCAGCGGCTCGGGATCGGTCACGTCGAGGGCGGCGCGGATTCTTCCCGATTGAAGCGCGTCAACCAATGCGTCAGTGTCCACAACCGGACCGCGCGCGGCATTCACCAGCAGCGCGCCCTGCGGCATCAAGGCAAGCTGGCGCGGGCCAATCAGCCCGCGCGTTTCCGCGGTGAAAGGCAGGATCAGCACCACGATTTCGGCTCGCGGCAGGAGGCTGTCCAGGTCGCCGACGGCATGAACGGAGGGCTCGGTGCGCGCACTGCGGGCCACACGCAGCATGTGGACATCGAACGGCGCAAGCATGCGCTCGATCTCCTTGCCGATGGCGCCATAGCCCACCAGAAGCACGGTCTTGCCGGTCAACTCCTCCAACATAACGGGGGGATAAATGGGACGCGTGTCCCCGGTGATGGCGGCGTAGCGCGCGCTGGCTCCGAAGCGGAGCTTCCATCGGGCGGCGCGCTGGACATCGAGATAAAACGGGAAGTACTTGAGCATGGCCAGAATGGAGGCCACGGTCCACTCCGCCGTGGAGATGTTGTGCGCGCCGTGGGCATTGCAGATGGTCACGCCCGGCCCGACCACGCCTGGAATCCACTCCGTTCCGGCCAGCAGCGCAAGCACCAGACGCACCCCGCGCAGATGCGGCCAGGTCTTGATGGCCCGCTTGGGGTAAGGGTCGGGAATCCAGACGTCGATGTCTACGTCATGGTCCAATGAATCGGGTAGCGGAATGAGTTCGACTCCCTGGGGAAAGTCGCTGAACAATTCCGCGGCCAACGTTGCCGGGTATCCGACTCGCAGCATGGGTTTGACCTGCCCGACCGGTGCGGGCGCCTCGATCTTATGCTACACGGGCGGCTTCATTCCACTCCCACGGGGAGACTGATAGCCTTGATTGAGCTTGCCGGGACAAGCGTGAGATTGGTCACGGCAGGAACGGCCGGATCAGGCGATCCTGTAATCAGGAGACTCTGCGGATTGCACCCATGCGCCTGAAGGCAAACAAGACGTGGTCCCAGCAACTGCTTGACCTGAAGCTGCGCCTGGAACCTAAGAATCGCCCTGGATTCTTTTCCTGGGAGCGCCAGCGGCTGCTGATTCACGCGGCAAAAACCGCACTGGCCGCGGCTCTGTGCTGGTGGCTGGCGCTGCGCTTCGGTTTGCACGACGGATACTGGGGCGCGATCAGCGCCATCATCGTGATGCAATCCAACATGGGCGCCACCGTTACCGCCTCGCGCGACCGGCTTCTGGGCACGCTGATCGGCGCGCTGCTCGGCTTTTCGTTTTCGCTCTTCGGCGTGCTTCCGTGGAACTACATTTTCGCTGTGCTCGCAGCGGTCATCGTCTGCGGCTTGCTGGGGCTGCGCAGCAGCGCGCGGCTGGCCGGAGTCACCATCACCATTATCATGCTGGTGCAGAAAGCTGGTTCGCGCTGGGACCTGGCGCTGGACCGCGTGAGCGAAGTGGTGCTGGGCATCGTGGTGGCTCTCGCCGTGACCACGCTGGTGCTGCCTGACCGCGCCCGGCTGCGGCTGCGCGACGGCCTGGCGCAGGAGTTCCTGGTGCTAGGGGCCTTCTTCGAGGCGATTTTGCAGGGTTTTCGCGGTACGCCCGCTGAGAATCTGCCGGGGCTGCGCGAGGATGCGCTGGCCATGCTGCGCGGCAACAACCAACTGCTGGAGGCTGCGCGGAATGAGCCCTCGGGAGGCCCAGGCTGGCGCGAGGGCCTGGCAACGCTCTCGCAGTTTGGCCGCTCGCTCTTCGACGCCCTGGTGGCGCTGGAGTTCTCAGTGAAAGACACCAACGAGTTTGGCTACGCGCAGCAACTGGAGCCGGCGCTTGGACAACTGACCGCTGACATTCGTACCGGATTCCACCATGTGGCCGGCTGCATTCACGCCTGGCGCTTCCATGTGCCGCCACAGATGAGTCTTGAGGAGGACATCGCCCAACTGGAAGCCCGCATGACCGCGGTGCGGCCCACGGGCATAGGATTCTCGCAGGCTGAGATTCTGCGCGCATATGCCGTGCAGCTTCATCTCAAACAGATTGCGCGGCTGCTGAGGGCTTCGCGGGTTGAGACCAGCCGCGCCATCGGCGAGACCGAAGAATAGAACGACCGACAACAGCGCCGTGCCCCACCCTTGCGACTTTTTTCTGTCGCAAGGGTGGGATTCCGCATCAGACTGCGAGCAGCTCCGTGTAGACAGCCATGCCCACCACAGCATCGGCGCCCAGTGCATCGAGCGCATCCACTTCCTGCTGGCTGCGAATGCCGCCGGCCACGATGAGCTGCCTTTGCGTGAGCTTGCGCAGCCGCGCCGCCGTCTCGATGGGAAAGCCCTGCATCAGCCCTTCGCCATCCACGTGCGTGTAGAGGAACGCTGCGGCATAGCTTTCAAGTTGCGGAATTGCGTCGTCGGGCGTAAGCGCAACCTGCGCCTTCCAGCCCTTCACCGCGATGCGGCCATTCTTAGTGTCGATGCCGGCGACGACGCGGTCGGCGCCGACGGCATCGGCCAACGCGGCGGCAAACTCGGTGTTCACCGCGCCCTCTGCGGAAAAGAGCGCGGATCCGATAATCACGCGCTTGGCGCCCGCATCGAGGACCTGGCGGGCGCGGTCAATGGAGTGGATGCCGCCGCCCGCCTGGCAAGGAAGCCGCTTTGCAATTTGTGCGACGAGTTTTGAATTGTCGCCCTGGCGCATCGCGGCGTCGAGATCGATCAACTGCACCAACGGAAAACGAGAAAACTTTTCGATCCAGTATTCGAAGTCGTCGAAGGCAAGGCGCAACTTTTCGCCTTGCACCAACTGAACGATGCGCCCGCCCAGCAGATCGATGGAAGGAATCAGCATGGCAGCCTCACCGAGACGCCGGCTTTGGCGAGCTCTTCCTTGAGCGAACGCGCGCTCGATACGCCGAAGTGAAAGATGCTGGCCGCCAGCGCGGCATCGGCTTTGCCGCGACCGAAGACATCGACAAAATGACCCACGGTTCCGGCGCCGCCCGAGGCGATGACGGGGATGGAGACCGACTCGCTCACTGCTGCCGTCAGCTCGCAATCGAAGCCCGTGCGCGTACCGTCGCAGTTCATCGAGGTGAGCAAAATCTCGCCCGCGCCGCGGGCTTCGGCCTCGCGCGCCCACTCGACCACGCGGCGGCCGGCAGGTTTGCGCCCGCCCTGCACAAAGACCTGCGCGTCGCGCACCGGATCGGCGGCCTCGGGATCGCGGCGGGCGTCGATGGCGACGACCACGGCCTGCGCGCCGAAGCTGCGGCCAATAGCATCGATCAATGTTGGATGCGCCAGCGCGGCGGAGTTCACGCTGACCTTGTCCGCGCCGGCTTCGAAGACCTGCGCCGCATCTTTGGCGGAGCGGATGCCGCCGCCTACGCAAAATGGAACGAACAACTCACGCGCGGTGCGGCGAACGGTATCGAGCAGCGTTTGCCGGCCTTCGTGCGTCGCGGTAATGTCGAGCAGAACAATCTCGTCCGCGCCTTCGCGGGCGTGGCGCGCGGCCTGTGTAGCCGGATCGCCCGCGTCGATCAGATCGACAAACTGCACGCCTTTGACGACGCGTCCGTCATGCACGTCGAGGCAGGCGATAATGCGTTTGGTGATCATTCAGTCCCCTTTGCTTGCCACGAGAGAAAATTGCGGAGAATCTTCAGCCCCGTTGCGCCGGATTTCTCCGGGTGAAACTGCACGCCCATCACGTTGGCGCGCTCGACGGCCGCCGCGAAAGGCTCGATGTAGAACGTGGTGGCGGCAGTGTCGGCGGTGACCGGAGCCTTGTAGGAATGCGTGAAGTAGACGTACTCGCCGGGCTCGACGCCGGCAAGAAGGCGCGAGTTGGGGCGAATTTCCAGCGAATTCCAGCCGACGTGCGGGACTTTCTCGGAGCTTTCGGAGAAACGCGCGCACGATTCCGCAAAATGCGCGAGCCCTGGCTGCGCGGGCGCTTCGCTCGATCCGGCGTAGAGCCATTGCATTCCGACGCAGATGCCTAGAAAGGGAACGCCGCGCGCGATGGCCGCGCGAATCGCGGGCGTTAGGCCGGTCGACTCGAGGCGTTCGGTGGCCGCGAAGTGGCCCACGCCGGGCAGCACCAGCCGCTCTGCTGCTTCAATGGGCGCAAGATCGCCGTCCGTCACCACAGCCTCAGCGCCTAAATGGCGCAACGCCTTGAGCACCGAGGTCAGGTTGCCCGCTTTGTAGTCGATCACGGTTACGCGCATCAGAGCAGTCCTTTGGTGGAGGGCAACATTTCTCCCAGTTGTTTGTCGCGCGAACAGGCTACGCGCAAGGCGCGCGCGAAGGCTTTGAAGATGGCCTCGATCTTGTGATGGTTGGAGCGGCCGTACATGGTCTTTACATGCACGCTGGCGCGAGCGCCGCGCGCGAAGCCCTCGAAGAAATCTGTCACCAGTTCGGCTTGCAGGTCGCCCACCAGGCGCGCGCGCACCTTAGTCTCGACGGCGAAGGCAGCGCGACCGCTCAGGTCCACGGCTGCGATGGCCAGCGTTTCGTCCATGGGCATGAGGAAGTATCCGGCGCGCAGAATGCCGCGCTTCGAGCCGAGGGCGCGATCGAAGGCTTCGCCCAGCGCAATGCCTACATCCTCGACGGTGTGGTGCTGGTCCACGTCGAGGTCGCCGTCGCACTTGAGTTCAAGATCGAATGCGCCATGGCGCGCGAACAGCTCCAGCATATGATCGAAGAAACGAATGCCGGTGGAGATTTTGTATTGGCCGCGGCCTTCCACCGTCAGCTTGATTCCGATGCGCGTCTCGGCGGAATTACGCTCGACAATGGCCGTGCGCTGGTTCGATTCGATTCCAGGTTCTGTCTTCTTTTTGATTGTCATTGCGCCTCTTTTCCGGCCCGCAGTGTGGCCAGCGCTTGGTTGAGAGCGGCGACGGCCTGCCGCATCTGCTCCCGCGTTCCGATAGTAATGCGCACGCGGCCATCGCAGCCCGGATCGCTGGAGCGGTCGCGCACCAGCACGCCCGCGCCGCGCATCAGGCGAACAAACTCCGCGTGCTGAGGGCCTATCTCAACCAAAATGAAATTCGCCCGGCTGGGCCAGCGGCGAACGCCCGCCGCATCGAGAGCGGTCTCGAAGCCGGTGCGCGCGGCCAGCACTTCGCTCACGTACCAATCGAGATACGCTGTGTCTTCGAGCGCGGGCGGCAGGCAGGCCAGCGCCAGCGAGTTGACACTATAGGGCGAGAGGACGCGGCGCACCCAGCGCATCAGCTCCACCGGTCCGGCCAACAAGCCGAGACGCAAGCCGGCAATGCCGTAGGCTTTCGAGAAGGTCCGCGCCACAATTAAATTGGGCACGATACCGATCAGGTCGATGACCGTTTCGCCGTGGAAATGAAAGTAGGCTTCGTCGACCAGCAGCACTGCGTGGGGCGCGCGGCGCGCGATCTCGATCAGTTGTGCGCGTGTAGCTGCGCTGCCCGATGGGCTGTTGGGGTTGGCGATGGCGATGATCTTGGTGCGCGGAGTGATGGCAGCAAGAAGGCGCTCGAAGGGGAACTGCAAGTCGTCCGCGGCCTGCACCGTAACTGCGCGCGCGTCCGTCGCCGATGCGTACACCTCATACATGGTGTAGGTGGGGACGGGCAGCAAGAGTTCGTCGCCGTCTTCGAGGAAGGCTTCAAAGAGCACGTGGATGGCCTCATCCACGCCGTTGGTGAGCGCGACCTGCGCGGCGACAAGGCTGAGATGCGCGGCGACGATCGCCTCCACCGGCTCGCGCTCGGGATAGCGCGTGAGAGAGCCGGCGGAGATGCGGCCGAGCACTTCGCGCACTTTGGGCGAACAGGCCAGCGTGTTCTCGTTGAAGTCCAGGCGCAGCGCGTCGCGGCCGCCGAGCGGAGGGTGATACTCCTTCATGGCCTGTACGCGGGCACGGGGAGCCACCTGCGGTGGGGCCAACTCTACCGTTGTTCGTTCAGTCATGGCCGTTCCTCTTCTCTATGCGGGTGCGAATCGCCTCGGCGTGGCCTGTG
>JBEKZR010000230.1:0-6088 GCA_049509715.1 Occallatibacter sp.
TGACAAACAAAGAACAGGCAACGGCAAGAGCAAAAGCCAATACAGAGATTCTGGCTTCGCCAGAATGACAAGCGTAAAACAAGCAACCGCAGGTTCCTTCGGCAAGCTCAGGACAGGCTCTTCGACTCCCCTTCGACAAGCTCAGGGTCGCTCAGGATGACAATATTTTTGGTTAGGGCGATGGGGGTGGCTACCGCAGGGCGGCGTCGATGGCTATCTTAGTGCCGCATCCACTTCTTTGTAGTAGTCGGGGGATTTTAGGATTTCGCGGGGCTTGGAGCCGTCGGCGGGGCCGACCAGGCCGTCGTGCTCCATCATGTCGATGAGGTGGGCGGCGCGGCCATACCCAATACGTAGCCGCCGCTGGAGGAGCGAGGTGCTGGCCTTGCCGAACTCGAAGACCAGGCGGACGGCGTCGTCGAAGAGGTCGTCGTCCTCCTGGCTGGAGTCGCCGTTGGCGGAGGCGTTGGCGTCGTCATCCTTGGGGCCTTCGAGGAAGCCGTGGACGTACTCGGCCTCGCCCTGCTCCTTCCAGAATGCGGTGACGGCGGAGATCTCCTTTTCGGTGACAAACGGCGCGTGGACGCGCTGCACGCGGCTGGTGCCGGGGGGAAGGTAGAGCATGTCTCCCTTGCCGAGGAGGGATTCGGCGCCGTTGGAGTCGATGATGGTGCGCGAGTCAACCTTGGTGGCGAGCTGGAAGCTGATGCGGGTGGGGATGTTGGCCTTGATGAGGCCGGTGATGACGTCGACCGAGGGGCGCTGGGTGGCGAGGATGAGATGAATGCCGACGGCGCGGGCCATCTGGGCGAGACGGGTGATGGATTCCTCGACGTTGGCGCGGTCGAGCATCATGAGGTCGGCGAGCTCGTCGATGATGATGACGATGAAGGGCAGCGGCTCCTCGTTTTCGGTCGCATCGAAGAGCGAGGGCATGGTGTTTTCAAAGAGCTTGTTGTACTGGTCGATGTTGCGGACGCTGCGGCTGGCGAGGAGCTTGAGGCGGCGCTCCATTTCGCGGACGGCGTTGCGGAGGGCGTTGGCGGCCAGCTTGGGCTCGGTGATGATGGGGGTGAAGAGGTGGGGAATGCCCTCATACATGCCCAGCTCGACGCGCTTGGGGTCCACGAGGATGAGGCGGACCTGCGAGGGCGTGGTGCGGAAGAGCAGGCTCATGATCATGGCGTTGATGGCCACGGACTTGCCGGAGCCCGTTGAGCCGGCGATGAGGACGTGAGGCATGGAGGCCAGATCGGCGGTGACGATGCGGCCGTTGATGTCCTTGCCCATGGCCAGGGTGAGGCGCGACCTGGCCTTGTGGAAGGTCTCCGACTCGATGACGTCGCGGAGGTGGATGGTCTCGCGCTCGTGGTTGGGCACCTGGATGCCCACGGTGCTTTTGCCGGCCATGCGCTCGATGAGGATGCTCTCGGCGCGCATGGCGAGGCAGAGATCGTCGGCGAGGCCGGTGACGCGCGAGTATTTGACGCCGGCCTCGGGCTTGAATTCAAAGGTGGTGACCATGGGTCCGGGGTTGATCTGGACCACCTGGCCGCGCACGTCGAACTCGGCGCATTTCTCGACCAGGACCTTGGCTTCCTCGCGCAGGTCATCTTCGCGGACGGCCTGGGGGCCGTCGCCGGCACTGAGCAGGGTGCTGGGCGGGAGTTTGAAGCCGCTGACATTTTTGGGGGCGACGGCGGCGGTGCGCAGGTCCGCATCGGCCCGGCTGTGGATGGCGATTTCTTCGACTCGCCGGGGAGCGGATGCAGAGTTTGGTTCCCATGGGGAGGCGATGGGCCGCGAGGCCGCGGGGTACGGCTGGGGGGGACGGTCGCCGATGGATTGGAGTGCAAATTTGGGCTGCATCGGCGGGGCATTTTCCGGGACGGGGACGGCCGGGGAAAAGGATGTTTCCGCCGCGCGCTCCCAGATGCTGGTTTTGCGGGCCGGGGCCTCTACGGGGATTGGGTCCTCTGGCGGCGCGGCACGCTGGAATGCCGGGATCTCGTCCAGCGGGTCGTCCTCAGGCGCACGGTTGCGGCGGCGGAAAAGGGCGGCGAACCAACTGGAGCGGCGCTTCGCTTGAGCTGGTTCGGGCTCTTCGGCACGCTCGGCTTCCCGTTCAGCTTCGCGCTCGGCTTTGCGCTCGGCGCGCTCTTCGCGCCAGTTACGCCAGCGGTCATGCAAGGAGACGGCCTGCAGCCAGCGAGTATGGATGCTTTCGGCGATGGCCCAGAAGCTGACCGCGGAGGCAAAGTAAAGTCCGGTGGCGGCCAGCACGCCGGCCACCAGCCATGCGCCCTGGATGTTGAGGTAGCCCACGAGCAGACCGGCCATGAGGTGGCCCACCACGCCCTCGACCGGGAGCACGCCAAGCCAGAGCCAGTGCCAGGGGAGAAGCCCAAAGACGGCAGGGATGAAAAGGATGGCCAGAAGAGTGCCGATCCAGCGGAGCACGGGCGAGCCGCCGGGACGGGAATGCATCCAGGTCCAGCCGATTCCGCCCAGCCACAGAGGCAGTAAAAAGGCTGTAAAGCCGAGAGACTGCAGCAGAAGGTCGCTGAGACCAGCGCCGAAGAGGCCGATCCAGTTGCGGACGGCGTGGGGGCCGGCCTCGCCCGACGCGGTGTTCAGGGAGGGATCGGTGGAGTGATAAGTGGCCAGCGCGAGGAGGAGCACGAGCGAGGCCAGCAGCAGCACAAGCCCCAGGAAGACGTTCCAGGGGCGGCTTCGCGTAGGCGACAAAACGATGCGAATTGGCTTCATGGCGGGCTCACACTCGCTCCCGAACCGCCGCGGACAACCCCGAATGAGCCGCGAACGAGTTGCCAGAGCGGACGAAAAGTCCCAGAGCAGCTTTTATTATCCCTGCGCTGGAGGCGGATTTTGGGCAAAAGAAGGCGGGGGGAACCTTGGTGTGGACCCCCGGCGGGAGGACGTAATTCGCTAAGAATGAAGCTTCACCAGATCCGCCGCACAGCGAACTGGTCGAACTGCGAATTGGGGCTGAGAACGGGGATGTCCAGACTGAGAGCCTGAGCCGCGATCATGCGGTCGAATGGGTCACGATGGCCGGAGACCAACCGGCCAGCGCGGAGAGCCGACCGAGCATCGATGGCCAGCATGGTATAGCCGGCCGCTTCCATCAAGTCAATAAAATCCCGCTCGAGCCTCTCCGCGCCGGGAAGTTTGCCCAGGCGCACCTTGGTTGCGATCTCCCAGGCCGTCGCCGCCGAGACCAGTACCACGTTGGACTCGTCGGCGACGATTTGCCGGGCTTCACTGCTGAGGGCTGAGGGCGCGAGTGTGGCCCAGATGAGGGTGCAGGTGTCGAGCAGAACCTTCACTCGCCGCCCTCATTCCAGAGGCGAAGCTCCTCTTCAGGCAAAGGCTCAAAGAACTGTTCGGAAAGGACGAATCCCTGGGTCTCAAGCACGCCAAGCCGTTTTTTTGCCTGAGGATGAATGGCCTGAAGGCGAGCCACAGGGGTCTTCGCCCGGCCGGAAGTAATCTGGACGATCTCGCCCTTCTGGGCCTGCTTAACGAGGCTCGAGAGGTTGGTTTTTGCCTCGAAGATGGTTGAAGAGATCATGGCGCGTCCTTCCTGCTAATATAGCTTAGCTAAGATTTCAAGGAATTACAAGCCCTTTGGCACAGCCGAAGCCGCGCCCTTTCAATACAAGATGTTAGCCCAGCTTATCCCCCGATGTACTTGGTTCCCCAGATCAGCAGAGCGGCGCCGAGGAGGATACGGTAGATGGCGAAGATGGTAAAGCCGTGTTTGCGGACCCAGAAGAGGAACCACTCGACGACGCCCAGGGCGACGATGAAGGAGACCACGGTGCCGATGATGAGGACGACCCAGTTTTCGGTGGACATGACCACGTGCGCGGTTGCGCCGCCGCTGGGAAAAACCTCCTTCTTCAGGTCCCAGCAGGTGGCGGCGACCATGGTGGGAATGGAGAGGAGGAAGCTGAACTCGAGGGCGGAGGGACGGTCGAGACCGGCGAGCTGGCCGGCGGCGATGGTGGACATGGAGCGCGAGGTTCCGGGAAAGATGGCCGACAGCGTCTGGCAAAGGCCGATCCAGATGGCCTGGGGGAGGGTCATCTGCTCGACATGGAGGGTTTTCGATTCGCGGCGGGCCGCCCAGGCATCGATGATCCACATGGCGATGCCTCCGATGAGCAACGCCAGGGACATGGCCTGGAGGCTGCCCAGATTTTTTTCGCTCCATTTGTGCAGGAGCAGGGCGGGCACCGAGGTGCAGGCAAAGGCGATGAAGGTGAGGGAGAGGGGATGGTTGAGCCAGTTGCGGTCGCCGTTCTCGCCCCTGGGGAAGTTGCGCAGAAAGCCGGCGATGCGGCCCAGAAAGAGCAGCAAGAGGGCCAGAATGGCGCCCAACTGGATGACGATGGTGTACATCTTCCAGTAGGCGTCATCGAGCGGGATATTCATCAGAGCTTCAGTGATGCGGAGATGGGCCGTCGAGCTGACCGGCAGGAATTCGGTCAGGCCTTCCACGATGCCGAGAATGATGGACTGAATATAGGGGTTCAAAAAGCCTCCAGGGCGCGATTGACATAAGGCGGCAAGCGAGCGCGGGAAACGCGTTTCCGCTTATTCCAGGTCAATACCGTAAACAGGGATGCCTACATCCAATTTGTACACCAGAGCTCCGGCGCGCCAGGAATAATCCGACTGCACGAAGTGTTCTTTCAGCTTTGCGGCCAGCTCATGGGCGTGGGCTTTGGCGTTGTTGCTTTTATTGTCGCTGCCTTCGGCGGCATACATATCGGCGAGCACGGCCTGACGGTAGACGGCCTGGTAGAGGGCCTGCGCCGCGCGCGGCCCGTCAGGATACTCGGCAGCATATTTTTCATAGACCTCCGATTCCTTCTCAGGGCATTTGGGCGATCCCTGCCAGTCTCCGCAAAGCTTGTTGTCAATGAGGTCGAATGCCGCGAGTTCGGCCTGGCGAGTGTGAGGATAGAATTTGAGGACCTTCTTCAACTCATCCTCGTCCATCTGATCGTGGAGGTAGGGATCCCTCTCCCTGGCGGAGGGGCGCGAGGCGGCGTCGGCCTTCTGGATTTGCCAGAGAATGTCGGCGGCGCGCCATGCGGCTTCGGGCACCAGCGGGGAGTTGGGGAACATTTCAACCAGGCGGCGGTAGAGGAGGCGGGCGCTCTGCGCGGCGTTGGCCGGGCCGCGCGGATCGGAGGCCAGCGACTCCTGGTTGGCGGCTTCGCCCATGATGACCTGGTCGCCGTTGGGGGTGTTTTCCGCAACCACTTCTCTGGCTTCCATCCAGCCGGAGACGGGGGGCGGGGCGTCGTCGTGGCCGAAGGTCGGCGTATCCTTCTGGCTCACCTCCTGAATGTCGGTGTTGGCGTAGACGCGCATCCAGGGGCCGTTCTTTTCGGCGACGACCATTTCACGGCCAATCTGGACGCGGTCGACCTTCTGGGAGCCGGTGTCGGGCGCGACGTAAAGCCATGCGATGCGGAGGGGCGTGGCGCGGGGGCCGGCCAAGGGCTTTTCGAGACGGGGAGGCTTCTTTTGGCCGAGAGCGGGCAGGGCGGCGCAGAGGAGGGCCAGGGCGAAGCAGAGAACGCGAGGCATGCGAGTTCGGGGCGCGAAAATGCGTGGTTTCATCACAGGGAAAATCATAGTCTAACGGCGGCTAGGGCGGGTTATCGGTGAGCGGCCCGAGTGAAAAACGTCCCTCGGGAGCTAAAGCCCGTGTCGATTGTGTTGCCTTTCCGGCACGGCTAAAGCCGCGCCCTTTCAAAACATCGACATATGCAATAGATGCTTACTCCAGCGCATAGATGGTCAGGCCGCTGAGCAGCTTGGGGAAGAAGTCGGTGGACTTTTGCGGCATGACGTCGCCGGCAAAGGCCACTTCCCGCAGTTGCTCAATGGAGACGGGGTTGGTGAGGAAGGCGACGCCGGCTTCGCCGCAGCGGACCTGGTCCACCGCGTCGGCGGCGTCGCGGAGGTAGCGGATATTGGTCTGTTCGCGGACCTTCTCGGCGTCCAGGCCGAGGAGGCGGTCGAAGACGATGGAGTGCAGGTGGGT
>JBEKZR010000231.1:0-6087 GCA_049509715.1 Occallatibacter sp.
GGGTACGGTCACCTTAGGCGAGCGCTATCCCATCCAGACCTCCTCCTTCTCAAGCCTCGGAGCCAGCCTGCCAAGCATCCCAGGGCTGACCGGCGCGGGAAACTCCGGCAGTTTGGGTGCGCTTGCGGCTTCCTATGGCGCCAGCGTCCCGAACATTCCGCAGGTCGAATACCAGGATCTGGGCATGACCCTCAAGGCGACCCCCAAGGTGATGCGCAACAACGACGTTGCCCTCACCATCGACTTGAAAATTGATGCCCTCGCCGGAACGTCCATCAATGGCAATCCCGTTCTCGACAATCGCGCCTATTCGGGCGTGGTGACGCTCACGGAGGGCGAGGGCGTGGTGGTGATCAGCGATCTGGACAAGCAGCAGAGCCGCGCCATCAGCGGAGTGCCGGGACTCAGCGAGATTCCCGGCCTGAACAACCTGACCGGGAACGACATCCAGAAGAGCTATGCAACGCTGCTGATCATCATCACGCCCCACGTGGTCCGCGGCACGCAGGCGGCCGGCCACTCGCCGATGATGCGCGTGGATAAGAGTACGGCTGCTCAATAGGCATGTATCGCTGCGCATTGCCGAATATGCGCAGAGTTCACCTCACAAACAACCGGCGCGATCCCTCGCATCGGGATCACGCCGGCTTTGCGAGGCAACTTTCCTCGCCATCGTTCGGCCGTTGCGGTCTTACTGAGCCACGCCGTCTAGCTTGGCCTGATACTCGATGACCTGCTTGATGGTAGCGTAGGGAGCGTTGGCGGGAATCTGGCGGCCGTTGACCATCAGCGTGGGAGTCGAGTTGACGTTCAGATCCTGGGCCAGTTTCACCGAGGCTTCGACGGAAGCTTCAACTGCAGGGGTTGCTGCGCAGGCAGCGATCTTAGCCGGATCCAGGCCAGCCTTGGCCACGGCACTGTTCAAGGTCAGAGTGGCGCCATCCGTGGTCGCCAGCCCGTCCTGGCCTTCAAAAACGGCCGAGACGAAGGTGAAGAAGGCATTGCTGCCGCCCTGCTTGTTCACGCACGCGCTATAGGCAGCCGCGCGGGCCGCCGCAGGATGCTGAATTAAAGGATAGTTCTGAAAGACGATGCGCGCCTTGGGGAAATCCACTGCCAGCTTGTCCATGTTGGCCTGCGCTTCCTTGCAGTGCGGGCACTGGAAGTCGGCAAACTCGACGATCTCCAGATCCTTTAACGCCGTTCCACGATAGGGACCGTCGGCCCGCTGCTGCAACATCGCGCGGTATTCGGCAAATGGGTGTTCTCCGAAGGGGATAATCTTATCGCCTACGATAATGTGCTTGCCATCGGCGAGCACGAAGAACGGGAACTGATAGGGCTTCTGTTTGCCACTCTTGTCCCCGATCAGGACCACCACCTTGCTGACACCCTCGACCTCAGTCTTGAGAATGGCCTGCACCTGCCAGATGTTGTTGTCGTCGAAGCCCAGATTGGCCTGGATGAAGGTGTTCACGGTCTCCTTCGTGGGCGATGCGGCGGTAAAGTTTGCGGGGTCGGGCTTGGGAAATGCGGGCGCCGCGGAAGGAGCCGGCGCAGATGGCTCCTGTGCCGCTGGCGCGGCCGGAACCTGCCGCTGGGCAGAGGCCTCGAAGATGGGCAACGAAAACAGAACCAGCGCGACAATGCTGGTAAGACGGACGCTGGCAAGACGGGCGGACAGACGGATCAAGTTGTTTCTCCTTAAATTGCGGAAAAGCCAAACTGCGGGAAGACTCCCAACTTCTAGCTTATACCTGAACTTTGACGGCGATGGGAAATCTGCGCCCCATGCCGAACGACTTGGAAGTGACCTTCAGGACCGGCGCGGCCTGCTGGCGTTTGTATTCGGAACGCTCCACCAGCCGCACCGCCTGTTGGACGAGTTGCAGGGGAAATCCGTTTTCCAGGGCAATGCGCTCAGGGGTGTCATAGCGCTCCACGTAGGCTTCCAGAATCGGGTCCAGAACCTCGTAGGGTGGCAGCGAGTCGGTGTCCTTCTGGTCCGGACGCAACTCGGCGGAGGGCGGCTTTTCAAGAACCGCCGGGGGAATCACCTCACCCGAGCGGTTGAGCCAGCGGCAGATCGCGTAGACCCGGGTCTTCACCAGGTCGCCGATCACCGCCAGGGCCCCCACCATATCGCCGTAGAGGGTGCAGTAGCCAACGGCCATCTCCGATTTGTTCCCCGTAGTGAGCACCAGGGCTGAAAACTTGTTGGAAAGCGCCATCAGCAGGCCGCCGCGAATCCGGGCCTGGATGTTCTCTTCGGTGGCGTCTGGTTTCATCCCTGCAAACAGCGGCTCCAGCGCGCGGGTGTACTCGCTGAACAGGCCGCTGATGCCGATTACCTCATAACGAATCCCAAGGTTGGCTGCCAACCGGCGGCTGTCGTCGATGGAGCCCGCGGAGGAGTAAGGGCCGGGCATCCCAATACCGAGCACGTTTTCAGCGCCCAGCGCATCAGCGGCGATTCAGGCCACCAGCGAGGAGTCGATGCCGCCGCTGAGTCCAACGAGGGCCTTGCGAAAGCCGCACTTGCGAACATAATCGCGCGTACCCAGAACCAGCGCGCGGTAGGCGGCGGCGGTGTCATCGTCTTCCGGGTTGGGCACGACCGGCGCATCGAACGGGTCCACCAGAACCAGGTCCTCTTCAAACGAAGCGGCCTGGGCAATCAACTCTCCACGTGCATTGAGGGCCAGCGAGGAGCCGTCGAAGATCAGGCTGTCGTTGCCGCCCACCTGGTTCGACATCAGCACCGGCACGCCATCGCGGCGGGCGATGGCCGCCAGCATCTCGCGCCGAATCGCGGGCTTCCCGTGCCAGAAGGGCGATGAGGACAGATTGATATGCACCGCCGGCTGCTGGCGCATCAGCTCTTCCATCGGATCGATTTTGTAAAGGCGCCGGGGCCAGAAGTTCTTGTCGTTCCAGGCGTCCTCGCAGATGGTGATAGCCAGCCTCACACCGTCCAGTTCCACCACTTGCTGCGGCCGGGACGTGGCAAAGTAGCGCTGTTCATCGAATACGTCGTAGAACGGCAGCAGCCGCTTGTGCTGTTCGAGCAGCAGATGGCCGCCCTCCAGCAGAACGGCGGCGTTGACGGCAGGCTTACCACTCTCGCCCCCGGCCGGTAGGGCCACGCCCGCCAGCACGGCGGTTTGCAAGTCGCGGGTAGCCGCGGCTAACTCATCCACTGCCGTGCGGCAGCGGGCCAGGAAACTGGGCTTTTCCAGAAAGTCGGCCGGAGGATAACCGCAGATCGCTAGCTCGGAGAAGACGGTGAGCCGCGCGCCCAGGGCCGCGGCGCGCCGGCTGGCCACGACAATCTTTTCAAGGTTTCCGCTGAAATCCCCGACAGTGGGATTGATCTGGGCCAGTGCGATCTTCACACTCCCAGTTTAATCCCACAAAACGAATGGGCCGCCTCGTTCAGAGACGGCCCATGAACCCCGAGCAAAGAATAAAGCCTACGTCCCGGTTCCAGCGAGGACCACGCCGATCGTGCGCAGGATGATCTTGATATCCAGCCAGACGCTCCAGTTCTCGATGTACGTCACATCCAGCGAGATATAGTTGTCGAACGAGGGGTCCTGGCGCGCCTGTACCTGCCACAGACCGGTGATGCCCGGGGTCACGTCCAGGCGGCGCAGGTGGCTGAGCTTATACTCTCGCACTTCGCTCCCGATGGGCTGACGAGGGCCGACAATGCTCATGTCGCCCCGTAGAACATTGAAGAATTGGGGCAGTTCGTCCAGCGAATACTTGCGCAGAAAGCGGCCCAGCTTGGTGATACGGGGATCGTTGGATATTTTGAACAGCACACCGTCGCGCTCATTCATGTGCATCATGTCGGCGCGCTGCTTGTCCGCGTCGCGGATCATGGTACGGAACTTGACGCAGCGGAAAACACGGCCCTTCTTGCCGATGCGCTCCGAGAAATAGAAGACGGGGCCGCTCGAATCCAGCTTGATGGCGATGGCGATGGCCAGCAGCAGCGGCGAAATAACGGTCAATACCAGACTGGAAAATACGATATCGACCACTCGCTTCAGCAACAGACCAAGCTCGGGCACGTGGCCGCAGTGCAGCGGAATGGTCGGGAACTGGCCTATGTACTCGATGGAACTGTTCCACACCAGACCGTCATACATGTCCGGAACCACCCGCAGGTCTACGCCATGCGCGCGAGCCTGCGTCAGAACGTTGTGGACGATCCCCCGCTCACAGGGAGCGGTGAAGAAGATTTCATCCACAAATTGCCTGCGCGCATGCTGGAACATCGTGTCGAGTGTCCCCACCACGTCGCCGGAGGCCGCGGTAAAACCGGAACCGGCGTCCGGAAAGTCGATGAAACCCTTGAAGGTGTAACCAAGATTACGGATGCTCTCCAGGTGATGGCGGAGTGCATGGGCCTCAGGCCCGGTGCCTACGATGAGCACATTGCGGGTGCCCACGCCGCGCTCGAAGCGCCGGTTGAGCAGCACGCGGTAAACCAGGCGGCGCAGGCTGAGCGAAATGGTCACCAGCCCCACCGTGATCAGCACGATGCTGCGGGGAATGTCCTCGGCGTGAACCAGGTACAGTGCGCCGGTGAGCAGAAGGCCGGAGGTCAAGCAAGCCTGCACGCTTAGCCTCTGCTCATGCAGAAAGCCGTTCAGGCGCGTTGGGGAATACAAATGCAACCGCCGGCTGGTGATGATGAGCGAGATCGTATATCCGCACAATAGGGCCAGAAGAATGCCCATCGAACGGCCATGAATGAGCGTGCCGTGCCAGAACCCCTTTGCACCAGCCACCGGCCCTGTATGAAATTCGTACAGTGTCGCGAGTGTCGCCGCCCCAAGGATCGTGATTCCATCCACAACCATCCATAGCTTGAGGGCGCCCCGTGCGCTGCGTGCGGACTTTGCCGCCGTTCCCGCCCATTCAGGGGCGGATGTGACTGAAGCTGAAACTCTTTGCCAGAATTCCGATGTCGCCATACGCGTTTCGCAGACCTCAATACTTTCAAACACCAGGGAGGTAATAGGGGGGCATCCCCCGAAAGAACCAAGCAAGAAAACAAAACAACAAAACGAAAAACTTGTGTGGCGGAACGCCGGACCTGATTATTGGACACCCCTTTTTCGTTCCTGGTTACACCAAACTTAACGCAGCCCAACCGG
The DNA here is from genome assembly GCA_049509715.1 of Occallatibacter sp. Classification (GTDB taxonomy): domain Bacteria; phylum Acidobacteriota; class Terriglobia; order Terriglobales; family Acidobacteriaceae; genus Telmatobacter. Next base: position 5,172 of record JBEKZR010000231.1, read on the forward strand.
TAGCCTGCAATGAGCCCTCGCGGCCTGGTCCTGCCACGTCAGCACTCTCATTCCGCTTACCCATCGCCGGCGCCAGACAACCTTTTCCTTCATGTCGGCTGTGGAATTGTTTTGTGACAGTTTGGACATAAAATCGACGACTTTGCATGTGGCGCGTACTTTCCTCTGTCGAATAAAGCCTGTCGTCATCGCCTGATGGCAATCACGTATGACTGCGATCGGTTTCGTCCGATCGTATGAAAGCGGAACACGATAAACGGAACCCCATCCTCTACTGTTGATGAGGATGGAAACCATTGATAACAAACCAATTATACCAAACCTTGCCTGGTACGGCGTCCCCACTTTCCTGGGTTGTTTTCCAACAAACTTCTCTGCCAAAGTTGGGGGAAACCGACTCCTCAAGCATCGCCCGGCGTACCGGAAAATGGCAAGAAAAATCGTATGATTCCATGGTTACTAGATGCTTAATAACTCAGGTTACTAAATGGCAAAATAACTCATTCCGAAGGTAATAGAAATGCGTCCAGCATCAGAAACTTCTGAATATGCGGGTCCGGTGACGCCAAAAAATCCTTGAGCGATCTGAAGAACTGGGCGCGGCCCTGATCGAGGAACAGCACCATGTCGGCGAGCCGCTCGGCAAACCGCACATCGTGGGTGACGACGATGCTGGTCTTGCCAAGATGGTGTTGGAGAATCTCAATCAGATCGCCGAGGCGGCGGGCGATGATGGGATCGACCATTGTAGTTGGCTCGTCGTAGAGGACTACATCGGGCTCCGCGGCGAGAGCGCGGGCGATGGCCACGGCGCGTTTGCGTCCGGTCGAGAGGCTGGCCGGCAAGGCATCGACCACGTCCTCGGCGCCCACCACGTAGATCAACTGTTCGACCTTCTCCTGTATCTGGTCCTCCG
>JBEKZR010000232.1:0-6067 GCA_049509715.1 Occallatibacter sp.
GCAGTTTGTGAATGGGGTACTGTGGGTATTACGCTCGGGGCGCGCTGGCACGACCTGCCGGAGCGCTACGGCAAGTACAAGAGCGTGCATAAGCGCTTCGTGCGCTGGGCCCATTCCGGGGTTTGGGAGCGGGTCTTTCACGCGTTGGTGCGCGACAGCAAAAACCAGTATCTGATGCTGGATTCAACCATCGTACGGGCGCATCAGCAGGCGGCCACGGGCCGTAAAAAAGGGGTGCGGACAAGGCTCTGGGGCGTTCCCGAGGAGGTCTGACGACCAAGATTCACCTGCTGGCGGATGAATCCGGCCTGCCGCTGGATTTTCGCATTACCGGCGGCGAGGTGAACGATTGCACACAAGCCATCGAACTGCTGGGGCAGCACAAGGCTGAGGCCGTGCTGCCGACAAGGGCTACGATGCCGACGCCATCGTGGAACACATCGAAGCGATGGGCGCCAAAGCGGTGATCCCGCCCAAACGTAACCGCAAGGTGCAACGCGAGTACGACAAAAACCTCTACAAACAGCTAGGGTGAACCCCTTGGTTGAGACAGTTTTCTGTTGCTACACCAGCAGCTTTCTCGATTCTGAACCCTTCACGTGAGACAGTTTGGGATTCATACAGGTTGACACTCGGCTCCTTCCTGGAAATCATCTCATTGATTCTCCAAGCCGGGTAGGGGCGTGGGGAAGGGGCGGCGTCTGAGTCCCTTCGCCTACCAGCGCTGTTGTAACTTTCTGCGGGTCTGCGGTGAAGAACCGCAGTGTAGCAGAATACAAGTCCACTTCGCTTTTGCCGCACGTTTCGGCTTCGAACTCCTCCGGCGTCCGATAGCCAAGGGCGGAATGCAGAAGTTTCTGATTGTAGTACCGCTCGATGAACTCTTCGATGTGGTCGCGCAGGTGCTTCAGGTCCTGGTACTCGTCGGCGTAGATTTCCTCGCGCTTGAGCGTCTTGATGAAGCTCTCGCAACTGGCGTTGTCGTACGGGTTCGCCGGCCTGCTCATGCTCGGAACCATGCCGTGCTGTTTGAGAATGGTGACGTACTCCGCTGAAGCATACTGCACTCCGCGATCGGAGTGATGCACGAGACCTGCCGGTGGCCGCCGCAGTTCGATGACTCGTTCCAGTGCTTCAATGGCCAGGCGGGACGCGAGGGTACGATCGAGCTTCCATCCCACGACCTTCCGCGAATAGCCGTCCAGGAGCACTGCCAGGTAAACGAACTCGGCCCACAGCCGTTGCATCACCACCAAAAACAGCCGGCCGGAAGCGGCAAGCCACGGCCGAGAATGCTTCCTTTTCAAAACGCTGAGTTGTTGCCGCGGCGCAAGGTTTTCCAAGACCAGATCACGGCGAGAGCGAAAACATCGAATGACGAGACCGAACAGGAGCCTCAAAAGGCGGAGCATACGATCAGTTGAACACGGCGCAGACCAAATCGGGGATCCGGTTAATATACTTGATTTGACAGCAGATCGGATTTTGGCGAGGCACAGCTGGAAACATTTTCGCAGTCAATCCTTCCGCCAGCTTCGCTCCTGCCGCAATGCGGCGGATCATACGTTTGGATTGGCTGCAAACTCACCCAATCTTCTCCCGTACGTTCTTGTGGCCAAACGCATCTGGCTCATTTTGCAGCCAGATGCGGTCTTGGCGAACCAGAACTAGACGCCCACAAGTTCCTGTGCGTGGACGGGGACTGAAGTGAGGCATTGGACGCTGGTCCCGTCTTTGCCTAAGGTATTTTCCACCACGCAGTAATCGAAACCGGGCAGGATGACATCGTTCCAATGATCGCCAATTCCACGCAGAGCTACATCCAACATGGTCACGATCCGCCGCCCTAGGCTCCAATGGCTGTCCAGTGTAATGGCGCCGAAGAACTCCTGGCACTCCGTATAGCCGGAGTTATGGGTGCCGGTGTAAGGCTTCAGCGAGGCCAGATCGACGGGCTTGCCCACACGAGCCGAGACCTCGGCGGCACGTCCGGCGAAGTAATCCACCAGAGCCTGTTCTTGAAGCCGGGCCGGCAGTCCCTCGGCGGCCACCTTGCGATAGGCCTGTTCGCCGACGCGATAGCCCTCTTCGACCAGGTCCATCCAGAAGCGCTGGTCCTCGGTCACGCTGGAAGCACGGTCAACAGCGACGACCGAGCGGCGAACGCAGGCGGTAAGGCCGTCGCGCTGCGGAGCAACGCCGAGGTGAACCCAGTCGCCCTCGCGGATCGGCCTGTTCAACGCGGGGCCGATCAAAGTCCGGTTGGCCTCGTTGGCGCCAACCATGATCCTGAACCCATCGGCCTCGGAGCCCATCATACGGCCCACCCAGGCTCCCCAGGCGGCGACTTCGGTCTCCAGCCTGCCGGGGCGCAGAACGGCCAGCATGGCTCGCATCATGCAATCGGCAATGACGGCTGCATCGGCGATCAGCCTCATCTCGATGGCGCTCTTTTCGTACTTGACTCGCTGGTAAATCTCCTGCGCATCGACAACCCCGTCGGGACCGAAGAGGTTTTCCAAGTATTGGACGATTGCGGCGGGGATCACCTGGCGGGGAGTCAAGAGCGCTATGTGGTCGATGGAGCCGCCGGCTGCGCTTTCGATGACCTCCTCCAGATGCTCGGCCTGGATGGGATATTTCTCGTCGGCGAGTTGCAGAATCTCCACCTTGTGAACCACTGCTCCGGCGCGCCCGGCCAACTGCTCGGCCACGTAGCCGCCTTCCAGCCCCGCAGCCACGTGGAAGCCGTTCTTTCCAATCACACCGGCAACCTGCTCAATGGAGAGATTGGTGTTGCCGCCGAGGTAGGGAACATCGCCTCGATAATGCTCGTCGGAGAAGACGAATCCGGCAGAATGCGCGGCCTGCTGAAGGGCTGCGTTCACGCGGGCCACACGCCCCGCAAATTCCTCCCGTGGCGCCATATATTCGCGGTCGATTGCGGGAGCCCCGGCGAGAATCCGCGCGACCGATTGCAGGTCGCGGGCATGTTCGGCGGACGGGAACTCGGACGCCTTCTTCACTTCGCTGTCTTTCCGACCCAACTGAGCCATCCTTTCCTTTCCATGGGCACCGCCTCTACAGGCGGGCTTCGGCTTGGTTCACTGCAACGGGGTACAGATCCGTTCCAAGAGCGCCGGATTTTCCAGCATATTTCGAAAGGCCAGCGACGCGGCTCCCTTCAGCCGGATATCGAGCCCCAGGCCGCTGACCACGATTCTGACAACCTCCAACGACCTGGGCCGCGTTTGCAGGCGGATCTGTTCCCAAAGGATGGGAACCATCACGTCCTCGGCGACGATGAGGTCGCCGCCAAGGATGACGATCTCCGGATCGAAGATACTGATGGCCGTCGAGAGCGCGGAGCCGAGCGCGCGCCCGGCACGCTCAAAGGCATAGAGCGCAAACTCGTCGCCGCGCCGAGCTCGCTCTAGCACATCGACAAAGCGGAACTTTCCTGCATACTCGCCGGCGCGTTCCGCATACTGGCGCACAATATTCGCGCCGGATGCGATCGCTTCCAGGCACCCCTTTTGGCCGCAACTGCACAGATCCTCGGCGTCGGGCAGGAACTTGCAATGGCCGATCTCGCCCGAGAAGCCGCGCGCTCCCATCAAGTGCTTGTTATCAGCCAGAATGCCCATGCCGATGCCGGCTTCGGCAATCAGGAAAAGCGCGTTGGAGCAGTTCTGAGCCGCTCCCAGCCAGCTCTCGGCGTGGATGCAGCTCTCCTTGTCCCGTTCCATGAATACCGGCCAGGGAAATGCTTCTTTCAGAATCGCGAGGAACGGGACTTTGGTCCAGCCCAGGTTGACCGCGCTGAGGCAGCCTTCGGAATCGAGCAGGCCGGGGTAGCTTACGCCGACGGCCAGCACGCGGCCAAGTTGCGATGGGGCCAAATCTTTTGTAACCTTGCTGATACCTTCAACGACCTTTTCGGAAGGAAATGGTTTGCGGTATTCAAGACACTCTTCCCAACGGCGCCGAACGTCCCCGAGAAAGTTCGTAAGAGCGAAACGCAGACGGTCGCCCTCAAGGTCGAGCGCCACGAAGTAGCCCGCTTCCGCGTTGAGAACAAAGCTCTCTCGCCGGCGGCCGGTGCCCGCATCGCAATCCCCCGCTTTGTAAAGAACGCCTTTCCCCATCAGATAGCGAAGCGCATGACTCGCGCTTGCCGCATTCAGTCCCGTCGTTTCAATGATCTCGATGCGTGTGAGTTTGCGGCGCCGGTAGAGCAGACTCAGAATCTGGCGAAGCCACTGATCGGCAATCTTGATTCCCGGCTTGGGTACGGTCGCTGGCTGGTCCGCGGTAGGCATTTCTCCGTCATGGTAACGTGACTGCGATTGGTAGTCAAGATTTTGTTACACAAATGTATTTCTGATTTCGCCGTGTATCGTTTCGGCGAATGATTCTAGAGTGTTGCTCCGGCACGCTGAATGTCTTGAATATGTCGATATAACTATTTTATTATGTGTATTTACTGTAATCTACGGACTGCATCTCGGATCATTCCACATCCAGGATTATGAAATTTTGCTTGACAAACGTTTGGGACACATGCAAGCTTCGTTATTGTCGCGAACCTGGCTGCGAAATGGGTCCCTGGAGCCGTCCCCTGTTCCCGAAGAGGGGTTGAGCAGCGCCGTCCAGACAATGCTCCGCAAGGGTCGCGGCTCATCTCAAGGAGCCCCACGGAAGAATATATGGACGGGTATCAAACTTCATTTCTGACTCTTGCGGCAGTAACCCTTCTGCTGCCGATGGGGTGGGCAGCCGCGCCGCCCGATGCAGGTTCGCCCTCGATGACTCTGAATCAAGGCTGGGCCATCCAGTCCTCGGTCGACGTCCGCGAGAACGGGGAGTACATTTCGACTGCGGGGTTCAACACCGCGGAGTGGTATCCGGCCACGGTTCCTTCGACCGTTCTGGGGGCGCTTGTCAAGCAGCGTGTCTACCCCGAACCCGGCGTCGGGATGAATTTGCGGGAGATTCCTGGGACCACCTACCCGAAATTCACTCCATTTACAGACCTTCAGATGCCGCCGGAGAGTCCGTTCCGGCACTCCTGGTGGTATCGCACCGAGTTCAAACTGCCGGCCGAGTACAAGGGCAAGACTCTCTGGCTGGGCTTCGATGGAGTCAATTATCGCGCCAATGTGTGGATGAACGGCCACCAGATCGCGTCTTCCACCACGATGGCCGGGACCTGGCGGCTCTTCGAATTCGACGTCACCGCGGCGGCCCGTCCGGGCGAAACGAATGTGCTGGCCGTAGAAGTATTTCCGCCGCAACCCAATAGTCTGGCCATGACCCTGGTCGATTGGGCGCCCATGCCACCCGACAAGGAGATGGGCGTCTGGCGCAGCGTGCACATCAATGCCACCGGACCCGTAGCGCTGCGCTTCCCGGCTGTAATCACGAAATTGAATCTTCCCTTGACCGATCAAGCGGAGCTGACCGTGCGGGCCGAATTGAAAAATGCCTCGGACCAGCCCGTGGAAGGCGTGCTCAAGGGAAAGGTGGAAGCGATCGAGTTCTCGCAACCGGTGAAGCTGGCGGCACATGAGACCCAGGTGGTGCGCTTCACGCCGGAGAATTGCTCGCAACTGAAGATGGCCAATCCGCGGCTCTGGTGGCCGGCACAGCTGGGGCCGCAGAACCTCTATCCGCTGGATCTGGAGTTTGTCGTTGACGGGCAGGTCTCGGATTCCAGCCATATCCGCTTTGGCATTCGGCAAGTGACCTCCGAGGTGGATGCGGCCAAACACAGAATCTTCCAGATCAACGGCAAAAATATCCTGATCCGCGGTGCCGGCTACAGCTTCGATATGCTGCTGCGCTCCACGCCGGAGCGGCAGGAAGCGGAATTGCGGTATGTGCGCGACATGAATCTGAACACCATCCGCTTCGAAGGCAAGCTGGAGGACGATCACTTCTTCGATTTGATGGATGAGATGGGTATTCTGGCCATGCCGGGCTGGTGTTGTTGCGACAACTGGGAGAGATGGAAGGCCTGGGGCGCCGAGGACGAAGCGGTGGCAGTGGCCTCGCTGCGCGACCA
>JBEKZR010000233.1:0-6053 GCA_049509715.1 Occallatibacter sp.
GAAAAGTTTCAGGGCCTCGCGCATGATGTAAACCGCGATGGGCGTGTGCAGCGGCGCCAGGGCGGCGTAGCTGTCGATCTCGTCGATCAGTTGGGGAGTGATGCGCTGATTCTCGCGCACCGTCGGGCTGCCGCAAACCACGCGATGGCCGATGGCCGCCGGGGCAGGGAAGTCGCCAGAGTGGAGCGCGTCGGCCACCAGCTTGAAGGCGACCGCGCGGTTGGGCAGAGCGGGCGTCTGATCGACCAGCTTCTTACCTTCGGCATCCTTGATCCAGAACTTACCCAGATCGGTGCCGATGCCGTCGACCGCGCCCTCGTGGAGTTTGCGCCGTTTGCCTTCGCCGGCTTCATAGGCTGAGAACTTGATGGAAGAAGAACCGCTGTTCAAAACCAAAACAGGCAAAGACGACATGAATGAAAAACCTCGCAGTTGGAGCCGAACGAGTCAGCGAGTGAGTTGGAGCAATCCCAGGTCTCGGAAGCGAGACCTGGGGCACCCAGTTAGTTGGTTGATACGCCCTTGGACCAGCGCCAATTCTTAATTTCGGGCAGGTCGTCGCCATTCTCGGCTACATAGAGGCGGTGGCGCTGGATAGCCTCAGAGTACCACTGCCGCGCCGCGTCGGCCTGCGGCGCCAGCCTGGGCACGCGCTTGATAGCGTCGAGCGCAAGCTGGAAGCGGTCGATGTTGTTGAGCACGCACATATCGAAGGGCGTGGTGGTGGTGCCCTCTTCCTTGTAGCCGCGCACGTGGATGTTGTCGTGATTATGCCGCCGGTAGGTGAGGCGGTGAATGAGCCATGGATAGCCGTGGAAGGCAAAGACGACCGGGATGCCGACTGGGAAGAGCTGATCGAAGTCCTCGTCTGGCAACCCATGCGGATGCTCGGATGTGGGCTGCAATGCCATCAGGTCCACCACGTTGACCACGCGGATGCGCAGATCGGGCACCTTGGCGCGCAGCAGGCTGACGGCGGCCAGAGTCTCCAGCGTGGGCACATCGCCGCAACAGGCCATCACCACCTCGGGGCCACCGTCGTCGTTCGAGGCCCATTTCCAAACGCCAAGCCCGGTGGTGCAGTGAGCGACGGCCTCGTCGATAGTGAGCCACTGCGGCGCGGGTTGCTTGCCGGCCACGATCAGGTTGATGTAATTCTTGCTGCGCAGGCAGTGGTCCGCGACCGAGAGCAGGGTATTCGCGTCCGGCGTCAGATAGATGCGCACGACGTCGGCCTTCTTGTTCATCAGGTGATCGATGAAGCCGGGGTCCTGGTGGCTGAAGCCGTTGTGGTCCTGCCGCCACACCAGCGAACTGAGCAGGTAATTGAGCGAGGCGATGGGCTTGCGCCAGGGAATCTCGCGCGTGACCTTCAACCACTTGGCGTGCTGGTTCGCCATCGAGTCGATGATGTGGATGAAAGCCTCATAGCAGTTGAAGAAGCCGTGGCGTCCGGTGAGCAGGTAGCCCTCCAGCCAGCCCTGGCACATGTGCTCGCTCAGCACTTCCATCACGCGTCCGGTTTCTGACAGGTTCTCGTCCACCGGCAGCGTCTTGGCCATCCAGGCCTTGCCGGTTCCGGTGATCACGTCGCCGAGGCGGTTGGAGGCCGTCTCGTCGGGGCCGAAGACGCGGAAGTTTTTCTGGTCCGCATTGGCCTGCATCACGGCATGGAGCAAATGGCCCAGGATGCGCGTGGATTCGGCGTCGGCCGCGCCGCGGCCTTCGATCTTGACCGCGAAGTCGCGGAAGTTGGGCACCTTGAGCGGCTGCAACAACAGGCCACCGTTGGCGTGGGCGTTCATTCCCATGCGCAGCCGGCCCTTGGGCGCAATATCCGCCAGATCCTCGCGGAAACGGCCCTTCTCGTCGAAGAGTTCCTCGGGCTTGTAACTGCGCATCCACTCGTCGAGCTGGCGCAGGTGCTCCGGCTTCTCGAAAATCTGGTCCAGAGGAACCTGATGGGCGCGCCAGGTGCCTTCCACCGGCTTGCCGTCCACGAACTTGGGTCCGGTCCAGCCCTTGGGCGTGCGCATGATGAGCATGGGCCAGGCCGGGCGCGCCGTCGAGCCGTCTTTACGTGCCGCCTTTTGAATGGCGGCGATGCGGTCCAGCATGGTGTCGAAGACCGCAGCGGCCTGCTGGTGCATCACGGCCGGGTCGTCGCCTTCCAACGTGAAGGGCTCATAGCCGTATCCGCGCATCAGGCTCTCCAGCTCGGCGTGCGGAATCCGCGCCAGGATGGTGGGGTTGGCGATCTTGTAGCCGTTCAAGTGAAGGATGGGCAGAACCGCGCCGTCGGTCAAGGGATTGAGAAACTTGTTGGAGTGCCAGCTGGTGGCCAGCGGACCGGTTTCGGCCTCGCCGTCGCCGACGACGCAGGCGACGATGAGGTTGGGATTGTCAAAGGCCGCGCCGTAAGCGTGCACCAGCGAGTAGCCCAGTTCGCCGCCCTCGTGGATGGAGCCGGGCGTCTCCGGGGCCACGTGGCTGGGAATGCCGTAAGGCCAACTGAACTGCCGGAAGAGACGCTTGAGGCCGTCCTTGTTTTGCTCGATGTGGGGATAGATCTCGCTGTACGAACCCTCCAGATAGGTGTTGGCCACCAGTCCCGGCCCGCCGTGCCCAGGGCCGATGATGTACAGCATGTTCAGGCCGCGCTCGCGGATGAGGCGGTTCCAGTGCACATAGAGAAAGTTGAGCCCCGGCGTGGTGCCCCAGTGGCCCAGCAGACGGGGCTTCACGTCGTCCAGGGTGAGCGGGCGCTCCAGCAGCGGGTTGTCTTTCAGGTAGATCTGGCCGACGGAAAGATAATTGGCGGCCCGCCAGTAGGCGTCCATTTTGGCCAACAGTTCCGGGCTGAGGGGAGTCTTGCTCGGTGTTTCTTCGCTCATAACGCACCTCGCATTGGGAAGTTTGCGTGCCACTGAAAGCCTAGCAGCCGTAGGTTACAGCAGGGGGTGATGGAAGTCATGAACTGATGAGACGACGGCCCATGATGTGAGATATTCAATTGCGAACTGACTCAGAAATGGCGCTTGAGCTTGAGGATTTGCGACTCGAAGCCATACCAGAGCGCCGTGGCCACCGCGGTGGTGGCCACCAGCCGGAAGCCCACTAAGGCCAGGTTGCCGGTCATGCCGTAGCGGTCCATGCGCAGATCGAACCAGCCGAAGTAAATGAAGACCATAATGTGCGTCATGTAGAGGCCGTAGCTGATACGGCCATAGAAGGGCAGGGGTCCCCGGCGCAGGATCGCGTTCAGCGGGTTGCGCGCTCCGGTGGAGGCGATCGAGGCCAGCACCGCGCCAGTAAACGCAATCGCCAGCGCGGAATCAAGAAACGCGGTGCCGCCGGCCACGGTGGCGGCAGCGCACAAACCGAGAATCATGCCGGCCAGCCCAATCCACAGCCAGACGCGGCGGCTGAGCGGGAGCGTATGCAGTCCCAGCGCCAGCAGACTGCCCCAGGCGATGCCGTCCAGCTTGATCAGCGTGTGGGTGGGACGATCCCACATCCAGACCGGATTCAGGTGGCGCAGCAGCGGCGAGCAAACCAGCGCCGCAATCAGAACCGTCGCCAGCATCCAGGGGCGGCGCAGCCAGCGCACCAGCGGCGCCCAGAGAAAGTAATACTGCTCCTCGATGGCCAGCGCCCAAGTGGGGCCGATGGCCGGGGGCAGCCTAAGAGAAAAGAGATTCTGCACAAAAAAGATGTAGGCCAGCCAGGGTGCGGCCTTGATGGCTTCCCACGGCCTTGGGCCGATGAACCAGTCGGACTGCGCATAGCAGACCGCCAGGACCAGCAGGTAGACCGGCCAGATGCGCAGCGCCCTACGCGCATGGAAGTTGTGGAAGTAATGCGGCTTGTCCCGTGTTCCCAGCAGGATCGAGGTAATCAGAACGCCGGAGAGGACAAAGAAGAGGTTGACCCCCACCCATCCCCACTCCGCGGCGGAGTGAATCCACGTGCCTTCGAGCCGCGGATGGCAGTGGTAGAGAACGACCGAGAGAATCGCAAGCCCGCGCAACCCGTCGAGTTCCGGCAGGCGAGTGGGCAGCCAGGTTGGGCGTTGGATGGGCAAGAGAAAAGGTTAGCAGGTCAGCGTCCTGGCGAAAAACCAATCAGAGGTTTGGTGTGTACAGATTGACGCTTAACGGTGTTTGTTGCGGTTCAGGATTTCATCAGGTGTCAGATCACGATCAGTGAATATCTCGCCAATCATTAGGCTTTCTTCATCCATATAAGCGTGAAACGTCCCTATGGGAGTTGTGACGCTCGTTCCTTGACGAGCATATATGTCACCCGAAATTCCATCCGGTAGTATCTTTTTCCATTTCTCAGCCTCTTCAGGCGGCGCTGGTGATTTTCTACCGTTGAGCGCATTTGTAATATCCCGTTTGTAGTCTTTTAGACGGTTCTCCAAAGGCGCTTTACTAGACCCGATGCGGTAAACCTTACCCCCAATGAGGAAGGCGTAAATGCACATCTCAAGCTCGACGGTTTTCTGATCGGTAATATCGATTATGAGATTTTGGTCTACTATGCGGACATGCGCAACCGGAACAAGACCGTACTTGGTGAGTTTAGCAGCATTCATTGAAGCCTCCTATGCGGGTTCCCCTTGGTTCGGCGCGTTTTGTTTTTGTGCCTAACCTGGGAAACCACTAACCTCAATTCAGTACGAAAAAACTGATCCCTGATCTCTGCCCCCTGATCTCTGTCTTACCCCGCCGCCAGTTGTTTGGCCCGCTCAGTGGCGCGCATGACGGCTTTAATGAGGGTGACGCGCAGGCCGCCTTCCTCGAGTTCGAGAATGCCGTCGATGGTGCAGCCGGCGGGAGTGGTTACGGCGTCCTTCAGCAGGGCCGGGTGATAGCCGGTTTCGAGCACCATCTTGGCGGCGCCGAAGGTGGTCTGCGCGGCCAGTTGCGTGGCGATTTCGCGGGACAGGCCCACTTTCACTCCGGCTTCGGCCAGGGCCTCGATGATGATGTAGATGTAAGCCGGTCCGGAGGCCGAGAGCCCGGTCACGGCGTCCATGTGCTTCTCGTCCACGGTCACCGTGCGGCCCACGGTCTCAAAGATGCGCTCGGCCAGCTCCATCTGCCGGGCGGAGACGAAGCGCCCGCGGCAAAGGGCGGCCGCGCCCGCTCCCAGCGCCGAGGGCGTATTGGGCATGGCGCGAATGACGGCGATCTCCAGTCCCGCTGCCTCTTCGATGGCGCGGGTCTTTACGGAGGCCGCGAAGGAGATCAGCGTCTTGTCCTTGGTGAGCGCGGGGCGAATCTCATCAATCAGGCCCGGCACCTGAAATGGCTTTACGCCCAGCAGAATCAGGTCGGCTTTCTTGGCCGCCTTCAGGTTGTTGGTGCTCACGTCCACGCCCCACTGGGTGCTGAGGGCAATTGCCCGCTCAGCGTGGCCCACAGTGGCGTGAATCTGATCGGGGGCAAACAGGTTTTGCTTCAGGAAGGCCTGGAGCAGGATGCCGCCCATCTTGCCGGCGCCTAGAACTGCTACGTGGACGTGGGGCAATTGCGCGGGTACTTCAGTGGCCTCAACGGTTATTTCCGCCATGTTTTTTCCTTGTCTTGGATGAAGATTGCTGTACAACTCTAAAGAATACTCCGAGCCAATGCGGGAGGGAAACGGTCTCCTCCCGCTTCACAGCGAGTCAGCCTCGACGGAGGCTCGTTTGCAGCCGGTGGACGACTGCGTGGCAATAGGGTTTCAGAGCGGTTCTGTGGAACTCACCTTGCCAGTCTTGAAGCAAACGATCCAGCCATTTCTCAGGTTTGGTTTTTGGGTGGAAGTTCGGGATTCCGGTTGACGAACAAGGCTTGCCCGCTTTGTTTTTTGGCGTTTTTTGCCTGGTACATGGCGGCATCGGCGGCGCTCAACAGGCCGTCTTTGGTGAGGGCATCCTGCGGATAGAGGGCAATGCCGACACTGGCCGAACCATGCAGGACAAAACCCTCGACGGCAAAGGGCCCGTCGAAGCAGCGCTCCAGGCGGAGGGCGATCTCCTCGACTTCCGCGCGGTTGTGAAC
>JBEKZR010000234.1:0-9837 GCA_049509715.1 Occallatibacter sp.
TGTCCGCACCAAAAAATACGGCGACGCCGTCATCCAGACTCGCTTTCCACCTGAGCCCAACGGCTACCTCCACATCGGCCACGCCAAGGCCATCTGCATCGACTTCGGCCTGGCCGACGAGTTCGGCGGGAAGACCAACCTGCGCTTCGACGACACCAACCCTGAGAAAGAAGAGCAGGAGTACGTCGATTCCATCATGGAAGACGTGCGCTGGCTGGGCTTCGACTGGGAGCGCCTTTGCTACGCCTCGGATTATTTTGGCCAGCTCTACGAGTGGGCTTTGCAGCTCATCAAGGCCGGCAAAGCTTACGTCGACGACCTCTCCGCCGACGAGATCCGCCAGCACCGCGGCACCCTCACCGAGCCCGGCAAAGACAGTCCCTTTAGAACCAGGTCGATCGAAGAAAATCTCGACCTATTCACCCGCATGAAGGCCGGCGAGTTTGCTGACGGCAGCCGCGTGCTGCGCGCCAAGATCGACATGGCCTCGCCCAACCTGAACATGCGCGATCCGGTCATGTACCGCATCCTGCACGCTTCGCACCACCGCACCGGCGACGAGTGGTGCATCTATCCCATGTACGATTACGCCCACGGCCAGTCAGATTCGATTGAGAGGGTCACCCACTCCATGTGTACTTTGGAGTTTGCGGATCACCAGCCCCTCTACCGCTGGTACATCGAGCAACTCGGCATCTTTCCCTCGCAGCAGATCGAGTTCGACCGCCTCAACATCACCTACACCATGCTGAGCAAGCGCAAGCTGCTGCAACTGGTCAATGAAAAGCGCGTGAGCGCCTGGGACGATCCCCGCATGCCCACCCTCTGCGGCCTCCGCCGCCGCGGCTTTACGCCCGAAGCCATCCGCACGTTCGTCGCCCAGGCCGGCGTCTCGCGGACCAATGGGTCAACGGATGTCGAGATGCTCGAGCACTTCCAGCGCGACGACCTCAACCGCCGCGCCCGCCGCGCCATGGCGGTCCTGCGCCCGCTCAAACTGGTCGTCGACAACTATCCCGAAGGCAAGGAGGAGTTCGTCGAGGTCGCCAACAACCCCGAAGACCCCTCGGCCGGGACCCGTGGAGTCCCTTTCTCCAGGGAGATTTACATCGAACAAGAAGACTTCCGCGAGATTCCTCCGCCCAAGTACTATCGTCTCTCTCCCGGCAAGGAGGTTCGTCTGCGCAACGCGTATTTCATCACCGCCCGGCACGTGGTGAAAGACGAGGCCGGCACTCTCGTCGAGGTGCACTGCACTTACGATCCGGCCAGCCGCGGCGGCAACTCTCCCGACGGCCGCAAGGTCAAGTCCACCATGCATTGGGTCTCGGCCGCCCACGCCATCAGCGCCGAAATCCGTCTCTACGACAAGCTCTTCAGCAAGCCCGATCCCTACGACCTTGCGGAAGGCCAGGACGTTCTCGACAATCTCAACCCTAACTCCCTGGAGATCCTCCTGGGCGCCAAGCTTGAACCTTCTCTGGCCCACGCCAAGCTGGAGGACCGCTTCCAGTTCGAGCGCGTCGGCTACTTCTGCCTGGACCCTGACTCGACGCCATCCAACTTAGTCTTCAATCGGACGCTCCCGCTCAAGGACTCCTGGGCCAGAATCGAGAAGAAATCAGGAGCGTAACCACCTGCGGTGGGGCCGGCGCTCGGCGCCTGCGGTGCGGCAGACGCTCGCTGGTCGCTCGCATGAGCTGTTGTGCTTTCCAGGTTCCTGCGCCGCGGCGGACGGGACCTGGGGCGTCCGGCAGGAGCGCTCACCTAAGGTTGTGGAAAAAACGGCAAAGCTGTGGAAAAAATGGCCAGGAACAGTGCAGGATTCACCGCAGGAGTAATCAGCTCCAGTACTTAACCCTTTTAGTAAATTCAAGAATGATTAACACTAATACTTAATCCTTTTAGGAAGCACAAAGGCGACAAATCCCATGACTAAAGCCTTTTAGTAAATCGATAAACTCCTTTAGTAAATCGATAAATCTCCTCTTGCAACGCATGGTGAATTACTTTACATTTCATCGTGATCGTCAAACCAACGATCCTTGGTCTTGAACCTTGCTTACCGCGCAGCGTTCAAGCCCATCACAGGCAGTGTACAGTTCGGGATTCGGTATGAGCGCGCGCCTCGTTTTTCCGGGATTGCGCGGCATAGCGATCCGCACCTGTTTGCCTGTTCCCCCAGATGGCCGGTCCACTCAACAACCGGGGTGACGCCTGCGGTAACCGTAAGTTTGCAATCGAAACGAGATCGTAGTGGATGCGGAACGAGTATCCGTGTATCGACTCACGGAGCTTCACACGCGCGATCTTTGAGAACATCGTAGGGCGCCCAGAAACCCAACAAACCGAAAAGGAGATTCAATGAGGTTCATTTCGTCACGCATTCAACTGGTAGCCCTCTTCGCCCTCATTGCGGTAGCGGGTTGCGTAACCATGGCGGCAAACGCCCAAACGGTATACAACAATGGGTCGGGTACTAGCAACGGATACTACTATGCGTTGTATACCAGCAGCGGGTCAGCAACCTTGACACTTGGATCAACGGCCGGCAATTACGCGCTTAGCTGGTCTAATGCCGGCGATGTGGTTGGCGGTGTAGGCTGGAATCCCGGGAGCGCGCGGATCGTCGGCTACAACGTCGGCTCCGCCACTGGCTACAACGTCATCTCCCTCTACGGATGGTCGGAAAATCCGCTGGTCGAGTATTACGTCACTGAGCTTGGTCAGCTGTACACGGCGACTGCAACCTACAAGGGCAGCGTCTCCAGCGACGGGCACACTTACAGCACATACGAGCATCAGCAGGTCAACCAGCCTTCGATCGTCGGCACCGCAACTTTCGAGCAGTACCTGGATCAATGGGGCGGGCAATCGATTGGAACGAGCGGCACAATCACCCTCGCCAACCACTTTAACCACTGGAGCAGTCTCGGGATGAATCTGGGCTCTTTGCAGATGCAGTACCTGGCGACGGAGTCATGGAGCGGTGGCAGCGGGTACGCTAACGCAACCGTATGGACAGCGAGCTCCAGCGGTGGCGGTGGTGGCGGCGGCGGTGGTGGCGGTGGCGGCGGTGGCACATTACCCACCGGCACTCACAAGCTCATCAATAGCGCCAGCGGCCAATGCGCCGACGATAGCGGCGGCTCAACATCCAACGGAACCAAAGTGCAGCAGTACACGTGCTACAGCGGCGCGAACCAGAATTGGGTGATCACTTCCGTGGGCAACGGCTATTACTCGATAGGGAGCGCAAACAACTCCAGTGCCGTTTGGAATGTCATCGGCGCCGGTACCGGCGCAGGAACAGGCATCCAGCTCTATAGCTACTACTCCGGTGGAACCAACGAACAGTTCCAGCCCATTGCATCGGGAAGCGGGTATGAGCTCAAGGATCACAACAGCGGACTTTGCGTCGCCGACCCTGGCGGATCAGGCACGGCCGGCCAGCAATTGGAAATTGAATCATGCAGCTCGGGAAGCAGCGTGGTGTGGAAGGTGCAGTAGCTTTAAACCCGGTTACAACCGCATAGCTTCACGCGGCAACAGGAACGGCGCCACCAGGCGGTACCCGGCGCCGTTCAGTTCCGCGGAAAGACCTGTACCGTCAACTAGCTTACTGCCAGCTGACCGGCATAACTCGGCGAAGCAAGTCAAAAGAGTAACCAGTAACCAACAAAACGAAAAGGAGATTCTATGAGGTTCATTTCGTTACGCATTCAACTGGTAGCCCTCTTCGCTCTCATTGCGGTAGCGGGTTGCGTAACCATGACGGCAAACGCCCAGACGGTATACAACAATGGAACCGGTACCAATTGCGGCTACTGGTATTCGTTGTATTCCAGTGGCGGGTCGGCAACCATGACATTCAATTCTTCATGCCCGTACGGCGGCGCGGCAATTACGCCATGTCCTGGTCTCACGTCAATGATGTGGTCGGCGGTAAAGGCTGGAGCACCGGCAGCGCTCAGACGATTGGCTACAATGTCGGCTACGCCAGCGGCTACAACAACATTTCCATCTATGGGTGGCTGACCAACCCGCTCGTCGAATATTACATCTGCGAGCTGGGTTCGCTGTATACCGGGAATGCGACGTATAAGGGCAGTGTTTCCAGCGATGGGCACACCTACAACACATACGAGCATCAGCAAGTCAACCAGCCGTCCATTCAAGGCACCGCAACCTTCGAACAGTACCTGGATAACTGGGGCGGGGCTGGGACCGGATCGAACCACACGGTCACCACGGCCAACCACTTTAACCACTGGAGGAATCTCGGAATGACGGTGGGTTCTTTCAACTACCAGATCCTCGGGACAGAGGCATATAACGGCGCCAGCGGGAGCGTTAACGCAACGGTGTGGTAACGAATTCCCCTGCAAATCGTTCGCTATCGCCAGGGCCGGCCGGTCTCACAGCCGCCGGCCCTGTGGTGTATACCTGAAGAAGCAATCCGGAAAGTCAAGGGGCGCGGGCGGGAGCGCCTTCGCGGGCAAGCGAATTTTGAGCTTATCCGAATATTTGTAATCCAGATGCATGGAATTCTATGATCTGGATAAAGGAGACATTTCAATGAGAAAGCTATTCATTTTAACGGCAATCATGGTTCTTGTCAGCGCTTGTTCGGGACAAGTTCCTGATAACTTTGTACTGGTCAAAGGCGGAAGTTTCAAAAACACAAAATCCAATTACTACGGAAAGGGCGTAACCGTATCGGACTTCTATATCGGTAAGTATGACGTAACTCAAAAGGAGTGGATTGAGGTAATGGGAAGCAATCCCTCAAAATTCAAAGGCGATAATCTGCCGGTGGAGATGGTCAATTGGTATGACAGTATCGAGTACTGCAACAAAAGGAGCATCAAAGAGGGCCTGAAACCGTATTACAGCATCGACAAGAACAAGAAAGATCCGAATAATCTGCCGGATCCGAAATTCGGCGATCTCGACGATGTGAAATGGACGGTAACGATCAATGCGGGAGTCAACGGATACCGGTTGCCGACGGAAGCAGAGTGGGAATATGCCGCGGGCGGAGGCCAGTTGAGCCGGAATTACGCATACAGCGGAAGCGATGATGTGGAAGAAGTGGCATGGTATTGGAGAAACTCTGGAGATAAGCCTTTAAACGGGTTTTGGAACTGGCCCGCCCTGGAGCAGAACCACAATCAATCGAAACCCGTCGGCGGCAAGAAACCCAACGAGTTAGGGCTTTACGATATGTCAGGCAATGTAAGGGAATGGTGCTGGGACTGGCACGGAGACTTGAAGGCCAATGTAACTGACCCTCAAGGAAGTCAAAGCGGCTATCGCCGGGTTTGGAAGGGCGGCGGCTGGATGGGCGCCGCCTATTGCACCGAACCGGCTTTCCGGGGCAGCCTGGCAGCGAATGGCAAGGGGTCCGATCAGGGTTTTCGTGTCTGCCGCAACAAGTAAACCGGAACAAGACAAACCAGGCGGATCGAAAAGATCTATTTCAATGGATTCAGTTCACAAATTCGCGCTCCGGGTTTGTCCTGAAGCCATCGGTTTCCGGTCGGATGGAAGGAGCTCAGAGCTCATCATTCCAGGGAAGACAGGAACCAAAGAACAGTGAATAAGGGGCCCGGCCCCGCCGTTGCAGCAAGGCAGCTTCAGGAGCGGGTCAGCCGGGAGATTTCAGGTCAGGAGGTTTCCAATGCGGCGAGCAACATTTCTCGTTTTCGCAGTTTTCGGATTATCAGCAACAGTTTTTGGCCAGGCGGCGCCAAGCGACCCGCAGACATTGCAGGCTCTATTAACGGAAGTCCGCGAACTTCGCCAGGAGCTGCGGTTTTCGTTGGCAAGAATTCAAACTGCCCAGATTTTGCTCTCGCGCCTGCAAACTCAGCAATCAGTGGTTACGCACGCGGCAGACCGTTTCGACGAAGCGCGCGCGAAGTTCGATGCCGCGCAAGACCGCCGGCAGCATGAGGCAACCGAGTTCAAGCGGCTGGAAGATTCGCTAAGCAGCGAAGAGAATCCGGCGCAACAGAAGATGCTCGAGGATGAAATCGTCCACTTCAAATCCGAACTGGAAGCATCGACGGCCGCGGAGCAGCAAGCACAGGCGATAGAAAATGAGTGCGAGCAGCAACTGCGAATTGAACGGGACAAACTCGACGCGATCAATGCTCAGCTGGACGAGATTCTCAAAAGCATGGGCAGTTCCAACGAACAGGGGATTGGCGCTCCGCATTAATTCTGCGGCAAGGCCAATCCTGGACCTGGTTTCCGCAGCAATACTCCATCTGGAGGCCGATGGCTGGAATAGCGAATACATCCAGTCAGGTAGCTCGAACGAAAGGTTACCAAACCGCAGATCCTCTGTCCCGTATTCCCTGCCTCTTGCTACTTGGGCAACTGCGAGGTGTCCCAGCCGCCGCCGAGAGAGCGGACTAAACCGACGCTCGAAACGAACTGGCGGGCGCCCCAAGTCTCGCTTTTGAGACCTGGGACGATCGCAGAATTGCAGGAGCGTCGAGAATGCTCTAATCAGCAGAAATCCCAAGTCCTCCGCCGCGGCGGACGGGACCTGGGACGCCCGGATTTCTTTACCCGGAGGTGAGTCACGCGCCCTACCGCACAATAAGGCTGACCGTTCCAGTCTCCGCAAGTGTGCCGGAAGTGCCTGTGACGGTTATTGTGTAAGGCCCGGGCGTCGTGCCGGAGACGCCGCCCCCGCCACCATTGCCCCCACCGCCGCAGGCAAGGACACCGCTCGAGATGGCGAATAGCAGGGCCATCATGCTCAGCGTAGATCGCCAGCCGCGCCGCCGCGCCGGAATCCCGAGGATCAAGATGCAGACCACAGTTGCGGCGGCGCCTGATGCGAACCAAGGATTTCCCGGGCGTTTCGGGTGGACTAGCGTCGCGTTAGTTGCTGCCGTGGTGGAGATGGTGAGTGTGGCCGTTCCGGCGGCCGTGCCGGTGATGCTCACCGGGGTGGTGGAACCAAAGCTCAGTGTGGGCGGATACTGGGCGCCGGCTGGGCTTGAAGTCACGGCAGCTGTCAGAGCGACGCTCCCTGTGAAGCCGCCAGCCGGAGTCACCGTGATCGTTGACGTGTTCCCGCTCGTTGCGCCCTGAGCGACGTTGACCACCGTGCTGGTGAGCGCGAAGCTGGCCTGCACCGGAGTGGTCACCGTCACGGGCGTTGAGGCGCCGGTGACGTAGCCGTAGATCGACGAGCTATTCGCGTCCGGCATGTAGAAGGCTAAGAGGATATTGCCGCCTAATGCGAGTGATCCAGCGGGGATGGTGAAGGCGGCAGAGCCGCTGCTCAGCGGAATGGCTGTGGAAGTGTAAGTGCCGCCGCTCAACGTCACGCTCCCGGTCGGCGTAGGATTACCTGAACCGCCGTTAACCGTCACCGTCACCCCAAGCGACTGGGTCGTAGTAATGCTCGATGAAGCCGGCGTCACCGTCACCGCCGGCGTCGGTGGGATGATGGATGCGCTGGTGAGGCAAACGGCCGGAGACTGAGTGGAGCCGTTATATGCGCAGTATTCCGTTGAGGACGCGCAGGTGGAGGGGCACCCGCTTCCCGGTTGCGGTCCAAGGCCCCAGTAGCAGTGGCCAGCGCCGTCCAGATCCTGGCACATCGCATTCTGCGCTGTGGGCGGCGAGGGTGCATCGACCGCCAACATCCCACTATTGTCGTACGCCACCCCTGAGTAGATATTGAAGAACCCGTTCTCGCCCCATGAAGTGCCCCATGAGTTCTTCCCCAACAAGTAAAGTACGGAATCACTTCCGGAATTCAAAGCCGGTGGCGGGGCGGCAAACCCAAAACCCACAACCACCATAGCGTGGCCTCCGTCATCGGTGGCGCCAGAGGTCGGATAGTAGATGCCGCTGGTGTAGTTGTAGAAATCGGAATAGACTTCCATGCTGTCTCCAATGGGACCATAGACAAGCAATCCAATTTGAATATCCCTGTCAAGAACATAACCGGCTTCATCCGCTGGCAGTCTGCTCCACGACGAGATCTTCCAGTACGCCGGATTGCCGCACATGTTGGAACACGGCACGGTATCGGTTGCTGTGTATGGAAAGCACGATTCGCTCACCAGGCCAGTGGACTGGACATAGTCGAGGCCCCCGTCCGCGCCACCACCTGCGCATGTGCCGGCGTTGGAACAGGAGAGTAACTGCTGCTCCGAGAAATTGAGTCCCAGATTGCTGTTGTAATAGGCGTTCGCTTCGTCCTGGACAGTTCCCGTGTCCTCAAACGACCAGCAACTGCCGCAGCCAAGCTGATTCTTGACGGGCGTGATGTAGTTTGTGTTGTTGTACGTTCGCCAATCGAATGAGCTGGGCAGGCTTGGGAGCTGACCGCTCGCCACACTCTTTTTGATGGCCGCGAACCTGGCATCTGAAGCCTGTTGCGACGAGGATTCTGCAGAGGGGCGCACAGACCGGTTGGAGAAGCCAAGCAGCTTCCTACGATCTTCGGGTGTCATGATGCCGGGGATGGTGTATCCTGCGACCCAGACGCCGCCCGTTTGGCTGTTGATCCGGTCGATGGTCTCCGAGACCTTCGCCTCAAGGCCGGGGTCCGATAGACGCGCATATATTATGTTGGGATCCTTCATCAGTTCGGAAATGGCGGGGCTCGAATCTCCTTTGATGGCTAGCTCGTAAACATTCTGCAGCCTGGTCCCGGCGAACAACTGCCTGGAATAGCAGGCCGAATATTTGGCGAGGAGGGCGGCGACAGATGGCACACGGCTCGATACAGGGTGAAGACCTGTCGAAAAGTCAATCCGGTCAGCGATCACAAAGCCAGGGTCAGAATTGAACGCCACCAGGATTTTCGACACCGAGGAATCGAAGATTCCGGAGGGAGATGTATTGGCAGGCCATGGGGCTGCAACCACATAGTCCGCAAAGAACACCAGGCCCAGAAGCAGGAATCCCCTTGCAACTCTCATATGACTTCTCCTGATCAGCGGGAGCCCGGACAAAATTTTAGCATGTCTCTGCTTGAAACGGGCATGCGAACGCCGGGCCGGGTGGCCCACGTCCGATAGTCACTGAAAACCGGGCGCTCCAGGTCATCCGCCGCGACGGACGGGACCCTTCGGTTTCGCTCAGTGCAGGCTTAGGGGCGCACGGCGGCCGGCGCATCGGGATCACCCTGTCAGCAGTGCATAGCTAGCACTTCGGATGGGGGTTCTTGAACACAACCTCGATCGGCGTCCAGTCTGACAGGCGCTTCGCGTCAACTTCGGCGTCTCCGGCCTGGCTGGAGAGCGATGACGAGGCAAGCGCCACGGATATCTTGACCTTTCCCTTGATGCAGTAAGCCCCGAGAAACCTCGATAGATCCTTATTTGCCGCATCCATGTAATCCGCGGGAAG
The DNA here is from genome assembly GCA_049509715.1 of Occallatibacter sp. Lineage (GTDB taxonomy): Bacteria > Acidobacteriota > Terriglobia > Terriglobales > Acidobacteriaceae > Telmatobacter. The sequence goes on from JBEKZR010000234.1 coordinate 9,391, forward strand.
GGCGCCTTCGGCGCCAGCGATATCGACCGGAGCCATAATCATCCGGTTCATCAACGGCTCATTTTTCGTATCCGCCGAAGCGTCGAATCGCACCACGAGGCTGGCTCTTTTCTCCAGCGCGTCAGGATTCGCCGTGTACTTGATGGCCGGAATGGTGACGCCCGCCGGATTCGGTTTTGCAGCCTGCGTGTCAAACGCGAGATGGTAGGGGGCCCCCTTCCATTTCGGCGTGACGGGAACGTTGGAAGCCTTGTCCCCCTGGTTTCCGCACCCCGTCAGAAGCGCCAATCCCACGATCGCCAATATGATGCCTTTTCTCATGTCATCCTCCACGTTCCTATCAGACGACGTGCCAGAATACCACTTCTGCGTCTCACTGGAACAACGATCGCTCGGCGCCCCGAGACCTGCACTGGAACCTGGGATATAGGCTCCTACTTCCCAATC
>JBEKZR010000235.1:0-6039 GCA_049509715.1 Occallatibacter sp.
GGTGACCATCCAGAGCGAGCGTTGCACCGGCGTGGCGAAGCCGGTGAAGAGCGCATAGGCGAAGGAGGCGCCGATGGTGATGAACGTGGCCGGGACGCGGGGGAGGCGCAGGCGGCACGCGGCCCAGAAGATGCATCCGGCCACAATGGCCAGGTGGAAGCCGGAGACCACCAGCATGTGAAAAGAGCCGGTGCGCTCAAAGCCTACGCGCAGGGAATGGGTGAGGTAGGTGCGGTCGCCGGTGACCATGGCGGCCAGCATGATGGCGTCGTCCTGCGAGAGGCGCAGCGGAGCGGGCAGACGGCGCATGGCCGCGGGCAGGGCCAGCAGGCGGGCGCTGGAGGCGTGCTGCAAACCGCTGACGCGGCAGGCAAGGAAAAGGCCGGGGGCTTGGCCCAAAAGGTCTACGCGATCGATGGCGACAGTGGCCGTGGAGGTGATGTTCTGGTCGAGGAGAAAATCCGCGCGGCTCCAGACGCCGGGATCGTGATACACCTCCGGCGGAAGCAGGCGAACGAAGGCGCGGACGCGGTCGCCGCAATGAAAGGGCTGCGGGCCGGGTTGAGCAGGCGCGTTTGCGGTTGCCGGCCAGCGAACGGTGAGACGAACGCCGCCAGCGACCGGAGCCTGCGCGTCATCGGCGTCGGTGACGACTTCGAGCGAGGAAACGCGCAGGTCGATACGCTGGGAGGGTTGCTGCTGGGGCGCTGTGGCGGCGGGGTCGGCGGAACCGGCGTCGTTCAGGTTCTGTTCGATCTCGCCGCGTACCGGGCCGGTATCCACGACGGTTCCTTCCACGGTGCGGAGCAGGCCGTCGGAGAGCGCGGCCAACTCGGGCGCAGGGGCCGGGTGGGGCTCCATCCAGGCGCACCACGCGCCCAGCAGGAGCCACAGGACAGCCAGCGGCAGCCACGCGATGCGTTGCGCGCGGAAGGCGGCAAGGCAGCAGAGCGCGGCAACCAGCGCCAGCGCTACCAGCACCAGGCTGGGCCTTAGCCAGAGCCAATGGGCGGCGGCGATCCCGGCGGCAAAGAGCCACGCTGCATGGAACAGCGGCACGGAGCTCAGGCCGGCGGAGACGGGCCTCATGGGAACTTGCCCGGAGGTGGGAGATTCGGAGTTCATTGCGCCGAAAGCTGAAAAGCTGTTCTGGGGGTCAAGCCTATCAGGAGCGGCGTAACTGGACCACTGTCTCCAAATGGAAAGTCTGGGGGAAGAGGTCGGCGAGGGTGATGGATTGGATAGCGTAGCCCGTGGCGAGCAACGCGCGCAGGTCGCGGGCCAGGGTCGCGGGATCGCAGGAGACGTAGACCAGCGCAGGGGCGGCGATCTCGGCGAGCAGCTCGCAGATTTCCGCGCCCAGGCCGGTGCGGGGAGGGTCGGCGACAATCAGATCGGGCCGCGTCCAATCGGGGCGCGCAGGCTTGCGGCTGCGGCGCAGAAAATCGAGAACCGCGGCCCGGACCGCGATTCCGGCTGTGCCTTTGAGATTTTCTTCGAGCGCTTTCATCGCGGAGGGCGCGGACTCGACGGCGACTACGCGGGTAAAGCTCGCTGCAAGCTGCCGGGCAAAGAGGCCTGCGCCGGCAAAAAGGTCCCAGGCTGAATTGCCCTTGTGGCCGGCGGTGACACGCTCCGTCAGCGCGTCGACCAGCCAGCGGTTTACCTGGAAAAACGCTCCGTGGTCCACGCGATAGTCGAAGCCGGCGGCGCGGTAGGCGAGGGAAGTTGCGCCCCATTGAGCGACGGTGCGCGGGGGCTGGGCTGGGCGGCCTTCGGCCACAAGCTCCGCGCCTTTGAGCGCGGGAATACGCTCGTGCAGCGCCTGAGCAAACTCGTCGAAGCGAATTCTGGCGCGATTGGCGCAGAAAACGGAGACCAGCAGCGCGGATTCGGCGGCATCGCAGAAGAGTGAGATTTCGGTGGGGCGCAGGGCGGGCGCAAAGTTGCGCAAGACGGAAGCGGCAGCCTGCGCGGCCTCAATCAGCAACGGCGCGGCAATGGGACACTCGCGAATGGGAATGATCGCGTGCGAGCGGCGGCCGCGGTAACCGGGGTTTCCTGCCGCATCTAAGGCCAGGCGGATGCGATTGCGATAACGCCAGGGGTCGGCGGAGAGTACCGCAATTTCATCCGGCGCTCGAACGCCACCGCGCTCCAGGGTTTCGCACAGGATGGTTTGCTTGAACGCGAGTTGGGTAGCGTAGTTTATGTGCTGATAGTGGCAGCCGCCGCAGACGCCGAAGTGAGGACAGGCGGGGGCAATGCGCTCCGCGGCGGCGGTGATGATTTCATCGGGATCGGCGGTGTCGTAGCCGCGCTTGTTCTGCGTGATGCGGACGCGCGCCTGCTCGCCGGGCAGCGTGAGCGGCACAAAGACGGCCTTGCCCTCCATGCGAGCAAGGAAAGCGCCGCCATATATCGGCTTCTCGATTTGCACGATTTGGGAGACGGCGAGCGAGGGCTGCGAGGACCGGGACTCGGCATGCTGCTTCCGTGGGCGTTGAGGCTTAGGCGGCGTCATTGCTGGCTCATGTAGAAGAGGCTGAGGCGTGGCAGGCCATAGTGAACCAGCAGTTGCTTTTGCTCGAACTGCTTTTGAACCTGGCGCAGTTGCACGGCGCCCATGCGACTGCGATAGGGAGCCAGTTCCTGCGCCGCGTGCGCCTTGATCTCAACAAGCAGGTCTACTGGTGCTGCAGCTCTCAATGCGTCGTAGAGCTTCTCTTCGAGCGCGGTGAGGGTCCATTCGAGCGACTCAATGTCCAGCTTCTGACCCTCTCTGCCGTGGGCGATCTTGGCTAATTCGCGCAGACGAACGGCGATTGCGGTGCAGGTGTCGGTAGCAACTGTTGCCGCGTCCAGAGCAGCTGCGGCTGATTCAAGATGTGCGGCCACGCGCTCCATTTCAAAGCCGGACTCATAGGTAATGGTTGGATCGGCAATGATTTCGACCGGACCTGAGGGCAGCGTCCTTTCGTTCTCATGCCCACATATGCAATTCCATAAATAATCGTATGGTGCTCCGCTTCCATAGTGTACTGGAATCCTTCCATAAATCACTGCATTGCAGTTAGTACACCGGAACGGAATTTGATAATAAGGGGCGGTGCCGGCGGCGGCTTCGCGCAGTTCTTCGGCTGCCTCCATCACCGCCTGCGCGCACCAGGCCAGGCCGTTGATGCGGCGCATCCGGCCGCGCTTCTGCCGCGCCTCATACTTGTCGAAGGCGGCGTCTATGCCGCGCAGCACCGCGTCCAGCGGGATGCCGGCCTCGCGCCAGGTCTCGATCAGCGCCCAGTCGAGAGTGGAGAGCAGAAGGAGCGACCCGCGCCGCTGTTGAAAGCGCTCTTCGATCTCAGTGAAGTAGTTGAAGTAGTTGAGCACGGCTGCGCCTCAGTGCGCTTTGCTGCGCGGGCGGGCGGCCCGGTTGCGCTCGAAGAGGATGAGCAGGCCGTCGAGGGTGAGCAGGTCGTCGATCTCGGAGATGAAGCGCGAGTCCTCGGAGATCTGCCGCGCCAGGCCGCCGGTGGCGATCACGCGCGGCTTCTGGCCCAGCTCGGCCCCCAACTCAGCAAAGATGCGCTCCAGAATGCCGTCCACGAGGCCGATGTATCCGTAGTAGATGCCGCTCTGCAGGTGGGTGACGGTGTTGGCGCCGATGACCTTGGCAGGGCGCTTGATGTCCACCCGCCCGAGCCGGGCCGCCCGCGAAAAAAGCGCATCGGCGCTGATGGCCAGGCCCGGAGCGATGGCGCCTCCAAGGTATTCGCCCTTGGCCGAGATGACGTCGAAGGTGGTCGCCGTGCCGAAGTCCACCACGATGCATGGACCGCCGTAACGCTCGAAGGCGGCAACAGAGTTTACCAACCGGTCCGCGCCCAGATCCGCTGGATTCTCTTGTAGCACTGGCATTCCAGTCTTGATGCCCGGCTCAATGAACAGCGGCTGGACGTGGAAGTAGGTTTCGCAGACCTGGCGCAGTGTGGACTCCACCGGCGGCACCACCGAGGAGATGATGATGTGGTGCACCTGGCTGGGGGCCATGCCGTTCATCTCGAAGAGGTTCACGAAAAATACGCCGTACTCGTCCGCGGTTTGGTTTCGATGAGTTGTGACGCGCCAGTGCGCCGCCAGTTCAGGTTTATCACCACCCCCGCGACGAAGACCTGTCGTGGGGGCCCCCGGGTTTTCCGCGTCCAGCCGGTAGAGGCCCAGCACCGTATTCGTATTGCCCACATCGATGGCAAGCAGCATGTTTTTTCAGCTCATTTCCGCGGCGCGAATGCCGCCGGTCTGCACCGTTACCAATCCGGCAGCTGTGCGCACCAGCAGGAATCCGTGCTCATCCAACCCGGCTGTAACGCCCGCGCAGGCCTGCGGGCCATGCACCTCGACCCTTCGGCCGCGCACCCACGTCGAAGCCTGTTCCACGCGCTGGGTAATCGTCTTACCGGCCGCCGGATCGAGCAACGCGAGTGCCTCACGCTCCAGCGATTTTAGCAGGGAGACGAGCAAATCCTGGCGGCTCACTTGATGACCAGTCTCCAAATCCAGCGAAGTCGCGGGCGTGGCCAAACCGGGGTCCCCAGCGACAGATCCTGGTCGCTGAGGTGGAAGTCCAGAATCAAAGCTGCGCTGATGCACGTTGATGCCGATGCCTATGACAGCAAAGGCGACGGTGCTGCCTTCAGTGCGCGCCTCGACCAGAATGCCGCCCGATTTACGCGGGCCGATGAGAAGATCGTTGGGCCAGCGCAGGTCAACAGTAAGGCCAGCGACGGCGCGAATCGCATCGGCGGCTGCGAGGCCGGCGGCCAGAGGCAGCAGCGGCAGACGGGCGGCGGGGATTTGCGGGCGCAGCAGGACGCTTGCGTAAAGTCCTACACCGGCGGCCGAGCGCCAGACGTTATCGCCGCGCCCGCGTCCGGCCAGTTGCTCATCGGCAAGGTAGAACGAGCCGTGCGGTGCGGCCCTGCGGGCGGCATCCAATGCGTCTGTGTTGGTGGAATCGGTTACCGGAGAAAGGTGGAGCTTGCCGGCAAAGATGGTGCCCGCGAGCGCGGCGTCCAGTGCCGGAAGATCGAACACGGGCTGGATCATGGAGTGCATTGGGGCCTGACTCACTCGGCGGCGATGCTCATCGAGATATCGGCAGCTCTGGCCGAGTGGGTCAGAGCGCCCACGCTGATGAAGTCAACGCCGGTTTCGGCATAGGCGCGGATGTTGTCGAGCACAATGCCGCCTGAAGTCTCAGTGGGAATCCAGCGCGCCTGTTGCTCGACGTTGGGCTGTCCTTGCGCCTGCTGTCCCGGTGCAACTTCCTTGATGCGTTCCACGGATCGCTTCACTTCTTTCGGCGTCATGTTGTCGAGCAGGATCGCCTCGGCGCCGAATTTGAGGGCTTCTTCAAGCTCCTGCGAAGAGCGCACTTCCACCACCACGCGCTGGCCTTTCCTCCGCTGCTCCAGGGCCTGTGTCAGCACTTTGGGCAGGCCGCCGCCCAGGGAGATGTGGTTGTTCTTGATGAGGATGCCGGAGGCCAGGTCGAGGCGGTGATTCGTTCCCCCGCCGCACAGCACGGCGTATTTTTCCAGAGCCCTCAAACCGGGGACGGTCTTGCGTGTGTCGAGGATATGGGCGTGGGTTCCGTGAATGGCGTCGACGTATTGGCGCGTCAGCGTGGCGATGCCGCTGAGATGCTGGAGGAGGTTGAGGATTACGCGCTCGCAGCTCAGCAGCACGCGGGCATTGTGGCGGATGACGGCCAGCACCTGGCCTGAGTGGACGCGCACGCCGTCGAAGATTTCGGGATGGCTGACGACCTCGAAGCGGGTCTGCGCCGGAGGGCGCGTGTCGAGGCGCGCAAAGATTTCAAGAAAGCGCGGCACTGCGCCCAAACCGCAAACCACCATCTCCTGCCGTGCGATGATCGAGGCCGTCGCGCGCAAGTCGGGGTCGATGGTGAGGTTGGTGGTGGCGTCGCTGGCGGCCATGTCTTCCACCAGGGCCTGCTCCAGCAATGCGTCGATGCGGCTG
>JBEKZR010000236.1:0-6029 GCA_049509715.1 Occallatibacter sp.
ATTCTGGCCACGCAGCATTTTCTGGCCGTTCGCAAGCTGCTAGAACACTCCTCGCAGCGATACAGGATTGCCCTGCTGACCGCTCGCTCTCTGAAGACCGCAAGCGCTTGACGCGGGGGCAGATCAACCGCGGCGAGGCTCAGCTGGTGATCGGCACCCACGCGCTGATTGAGGAGAAAGTCGAATTCGACCGGCTGGGACTGGTGGTGGTCGACGAGCAGCACCGCTTCGGCGTGATGCAGCGCTTCAAGCTGATGAAGAAGCCCGACCAGACCGGGGCGAATCAGGCCGAGCCGGACGTGCTGGTGATGACGGCCACGCCGATTCCGCGGACGCTGGCGCTCTCGCTATACGGCGACCTGGACGTGAGCGTGCTGGATGAGTTGCCGCCGGGACGGACGCCCATCGTGACCCGCCGCGTCCCCGGCGAGCGCGCCGAAGAGGTGTGGGATTTCGTCCGCAAACAGGTGGCGCGGGGCCGGCAGGGCTACATCGTCTACCCGGTCATCGAGGGGACCAGGGACGACCAGCCGGAGCTGGATTTCTCCCACGACGATGTGGAGGCGGGGATTGAGGCGCCGTCTTTTACCGCATCCCAGGTCCGAAAATCCGGACCTGGGGCACCCAGTCGTAAGCTCAACCGAAAGAGTAAAACAGCGGAATTGTTTCCAAAGGCCGCGCAGGAGGCCAATCCGGGAGCGAAATCCGGGCTGAAGTCCGCCGTGGAAATGTACGAAAAGCTGCGCGCCGGCCCGCTCGCCGGCCTGCGGGTGGGGCTGTTGCACGGGCGGCTGGACGCGGACGAGAAGGAGATCGTCATGCGCCGTTTCCAGCGCGGCGAGATCGACGTGCTGGTGGCCACCACCGTGATCGAGGTGGGCGTGGATGTTTCCAACGCCACCGTGATGGTGGTGGAGCACGCGGAGCGGTTCGGGCTAGCGCAGTTGCACCAGTTGCGCGGGCGCGTGGGCCGTGGAGCGGCCAAAAGCTACTGCATTCTGATGACCGGCGAGCGCGTTTCTCCTCTGGGCGAGGAGCGGCTCAACGCCATGGTCCGCACCCAGGACGGATTCGAGCTGGCGGAGCTGGACCTGAACCAGCGCGGCCCCGGCGAGTTCTTCGGCACCCGCCAGGCCGGACTGCCCGACTTTCGCGTGGCCAACCTGCTGCGCGACCGCCAGTTGCTGGAGCTGGCCAAGATGGAGGCGGCGCGTTTTGCCAACGCTCCGGGACCCGAAGTGACTGAAGCCGAACGCGCGCGCGTCTGGGCCCGGCTCAAAGAGGCCTGGCAGCGCCGCTATGGACTGGTAGAGGCCGGCTGAACTACCTCGCACGCTTTCTGGTACTCTTTTCCCGTCTGAATCTACCCAGTTGCAGGTGAATTCAATGCTGCGAGTCGCTCTTTTCCTGGCCGCATCCGCCGCAATCCTTCCAGTTTCGTGGCGGCCGCTCAGGGATTGGCGGACACACGGCTTCTATCGCTTTTTCGCGTTTGAGCTGCTGCTGGCCCTGATCCTGCTGAACGCCCCGCTTTGGTTTCACGACCCATTCTCGGCCCGTCAATGGGCTGCCTGGTCTCTGGGCATCGTTTCGATCGGATTGGCGATCGAAGGATTCCGGCTGCTGCGGGTGATTGGTCGGCCCCGGCCAACCGCCGAAGCGGGCGCCAAAGAATTGGGCACAAATCACCCCATTGAGAACACAACCACCCTGGTCACGGTCGGGGCGTATCGCCTGATCCGGCATCCCTTGTACGCATCGTTGCTGGCGCTGGCCTGGTGCGCCTGGCTGAAGAATCCGCTCGGGGCCGGATCCATCGCGCTTACAGTCGGCGCGAGCGGCTTTCTCCTTGCCACCGCCATCGCCGAGGAAAAGGAGAATCTCCAGCGCTTCGGCGCTGCTTATGCCGAGTACATGAAGTCCACAAGGCGATTCATCCCGTACGTGTTCTGAGGCCGCATTTGGCCAGGCTCCGGTTGGTCTGATTAGAGCGTCACACCGCCTCAGATGCGTGTGGGCCGTGGACCATCTCCACCGGAAAGGTCTGAATCTCCAGGTCGATGCTGGCGATCTCCGCGCCGCATTCCCGCTGATGGCTGCGGGTACACTGGCAGAGCTCGGTAAAGCGGATATGCCCGTTCTGGCTCAGTTCCAGCCCGGCGGCGATCAACACGCTGTAGATGTCCACGCAGGCTTGGCGCTCGAACTCGAAGAGCATGGTCACCGTCCCGGTATCGTTAGCGCCGCGGCTCAAAACCCAGCCGCCACAGCCGAGAATTGCGCCTGTAAGAGTCTGAACCAGTCGAGACGGCTCCTCGATGGAGATAGCCTTCATCTGCAGCGCCCAAGGTATGCTCATTGCTTGCCCAGCATCGCGGTCCGGCATTGTCAGCCTCACAACGGTTTCATCGGAGCCGGGCAGGATAGCATAACGATTGTTCAGGAGTCGCACGGCACTTGACCGGCTTTGAAACAATGTGCCTCGCCGGAGCCGGGCAGTCCCTTTCGCTGGTAATTGGAGGCGCGCTTGCGACTCCCTGCGAGGCCGCGAATCCCATGGCGCCATGCGCCAGGAATGTCCGCAAGGACAACAAAAGCAAAATGATGTAGTTTGATAGCATGACCATCGGCTCCGGAATCGATCTGGTGGAGATCGGGCGCATCCAGCAATCCATGGATCGCTACGGCCAACGGTTTCTGGACCGCGTCTACACCACCGCGGAGCAGGCCTACTGCCTGCGCAAGCGCAAGTCCGCCGAAAGCTTTGCCGCCCGATTTGCCGCCAAGGAAGCGGGAGCCAAGGCCTTGGGAACGGGCATCAGCTACGGCGTGAGCTGGTTGGAGGTCGAGGTCGTCCGCGAGCCGAGCGGAAGACCCACACTCCAGCTTCATGGGCGCGCCGCCGAGATCGCCGCCCGCCTGGGCGTAGCCCGCGCCGCCCTTTCCCTCACCCACACCGCCGGCCTTGCCATGGCCAGCGTGGTGCTCGAAGACGGGCGATAGAGCGGTTCTCCGACTGCCAAGCCTCAAAACCGCGGCCGCTGATTGGCTCATTTCCCCATGGAAATAGCTATTTTGCACATAGTCGGTGAGGGCACGTGAATTGGAAAACAGCTCCAAGGCCGCCCCTTCTGCTATCCTCAATGCGTCACCACCCAGCTCATTTCAGTAAGAGGAGCGCCGTGCCAAGCCGGAAAGAGATTCAGTGGTCGCAACTGAGAGTAGGCGCATTGGTTCTGGCGGCCATGGCCGTGCTGATCGGGCTCATTATTCTCATGTCCGCCTCCACAGGAGGGCTGTTTGCGCGCAAGCTCGTGCTTCGCTGCTACTTTGAGAATGCCGCGGGGCTGAAAGATGGAGCGCCGGTCACGCTTGAAGGTGTCACTATAGGCAATGTGATCCGTATCCGCGTGGTTCCCGAGCGCAACCCCATGCCGGTGGAAGTGACCATGCGGGTGGGCCACGAATACCTGAGCGGCGTGCATACCGATTCGACCGCCTCGATTGCCCAGGCCGGCGTCCTCGGCGACAGCTACGTCGATATCAGATCGGCCCACGCCACCGGCCCCGCTCCGGCCAACAACGCGGAGTTGAAGGCCTCCGGCTCGCCCAGCATCCAGGACCTGATCCGCACCAGCGGGGAGTCCATCGTGCAGATTCAGGCGATGTTGCGCAAAGTCGAGACCCTGGTGGATACGCTCAACTCCAGGCGCGGCACCCTGGGCGCGTTGATCAACGACCCCTCGCTCTTTAACAAGCTCTCGCGCATCGCCGACGACCTCCAGGCCATCACCGGCGCCATTGCCGAAAGCAAGGGCTCGCTGGGCAAGCTGGTCAACGACGATACGCTCTATAACCACGCCAACGCGGTCGTCGGCCGGCTGGATCGCATCGCCACCGACCTCGACGAGGGCAAGGGCAGCGCCGGCAAGCTGCTCAAGGACGACACGCTCTACAACAACCTGAACGCCGCCGCCGCCAATGCCAATCAACTGTTGGCCGAGATCAACGCCGGCAAAGGCGCGCTGGGCAAGCTGGCCAAGGACCCCGCCTTCGCGCAGAAACTCGATGACACGCTTACCCACCTCGACAGCGTCCTGAAAGATGTCGACGAGGGCAAGGGCACTCTGGGCCAACTGGTCCAGAATCGCACCCTCTACGATAACGCCGACCAGACCCTGGCCCAGGCCAAACAGTTGGTGAAGAGCATCCGCGAGGATCCGAAGAAGTACTTCGTTATTCATTTGAAGATCTTCTGAGACGGGATTCGCGGAGCAACTTTTTGCGATCTGCGACGGGCCTGGCGCTCCTGCTTGCTAACTTTCCACTTCGCCCGCCTGCTGTCCCCGGAACATCTTCCAAAACTCCTGAAAGCCCTTCAGCCGCACCACCTGGAAGTAGTCGCTGGCCACAAGGTAGAAGACTGTCGCCGCCAGCCACAGCAAATGTAACGCATCCGGCCCTAACTGGTCGCTGAAGGGCAGAGGCGCGGCCGACAGCACCATGGCCAGCACGATCAGGGCCAATTTCACGATCCCCATCACCAGGTTGATCTCGACCAGTTTGCCGGTGAAGTTCTTTCCCAGCCTGAGACTCTGACCGAGGGACGAAAGCGCGGAGCTCTCTTCGAGCAGCATAAGCAGCGGCGCAATCGACAGCGCCCAGCTCACCAGCGCCCATGCCGTAAAGAAACCCAACGAAAGAAAGATCGCCCAGATGGAGTAGCCCACCAGGTCCGGCTCGCCGGCGGGGGTGATGTGCGTGGCCGCCACCCACGCGATGGAACGGAACCATCCCCAGCAGGTGACGGCAAAAAGAGCCAGCCAGGCGGCCTGCAAAAGGATCATCTCAAGGGGCCGAAAACGGAGCGACGGATCAAGGCGCTTTAGGACCAGGCTGCGGCCCAGACCGGAGACAACCACCCAGGCCAGCGCGGCAAGCGGCAGCAGCCAGCGCAGTACGTCCATCACGTGGGGCTGGTAGAGCGCCCAGGCATTGGCAAGCTGCACCGCCGCCACCCAGGGATTCTGCGGATCGAGGGTGGTGAGGCCAGCGGACTCGGGCGGAAGCACGGCGAAAATTTGCTGCGCCTGCATCCAGCAAACAGACAAAAAGGGAATACCGAAGACCCAGCGCCAACCCACCTCGATTGCGGTGAGCGAAGGCCGCGCGAAGACCCAGCCCATCTGGCCGACCAGCGATTGCGTTCCGCGCAGCGGCGCAGGCATATTACTCCTCATGAATGCTGCCGGTTGAGGTTCGTGGTTTCCCACCCTAGCCGCAAAGACAAGAAGGCGGCGAGGGTGGGGCACCCGGCCATTTTGTTCCTTATGAACAAGGCGTGTTGAGGTTCATGGATTCCCAGGTCCGAAAATCCGGACCTGGGGCACCCAGCTGTTACTGCTATTTGACTACCAGGTTCACCAGCTTGCCGGGCACCACGATGATTTTGGCCACCTTTTTCCCAGACGCCCGTGACTGGACCTTCGCATCGGCCAGCGCAGCTGCCTCGATGGCCTTCGCGTCGGCATCAACAGCCACACGCACCACCGTCACCAGCTTGCCGTTGATCTGCACGGGGATTTCCAGCTCGTCTTCCCTGGCCAGTTCGGGATCGCTCACGGGCCAGGGAGCGCGCAGGATAGTGCCTTGTTCGCCCAGTTTCTCCCACAATTCCGCCGCAAGATATGGAGCAAACGGCGCCAGAAGCAGCACCAGCGAGCGCAACAGTTCGCGCACCACCGGCGCGGGAACTTCGCCCGCAGCCAATTGCGCGTCCACGGCCTGAATCTCGTTGACCAGTTCCATGATGGCCGCCACACAGGTGTTGAAGTGCCAGCGGCCTTCAAAGTCCAGAGTGATCTTGGCGATGGTCTGATGGAGTTTGCGGAGCAGCTTGAGCGCGGCTCCGCCGTTTTGTGTTTTGGATTGATTTCCGCGGGCTGTTCGCGCCACTGGCGCATACTTCACAGTCAGCCGGTAGACGCGGGCCAGGAAGCGGCTCACCCCGGCCACGCCGTCGTCCTGCC
>JBEKZR010000237.1:0-6023 GCA_049509715.1 Occallatibacter sp.
ATGAGGGCGGCGGCGGAGTTGTAGCCGAGGCCGACACCGGCGGCGATGCCAGCGGCGATGGCGATGACGTTTTTGAGCGCGCCGCCGAGTTCGACGCCGATGACGTCAGTGGAGGTGTAGAGGCGGAGGGATTCGGAGGAGAACTCGTGCTGGATGCGGGCGGCGATGGCGGGGTTGTCGAAGGCTACGGTGACAGCGGTGGGCTGGCCCTGGGCTACTTCGAGGGCGAAGCTGGGGCCGGAGAGCGCGCCGATGGGGAGGGTGATACTGGGCTGGCCGGGAACGGTGTCGGCAATGCTAGCGGCGATGACCTGGGTCATGCGCAGGAAGGTGTGGTCTTCAACGCCCTTGGTGGCGCTGACGATGATCTGGCCGGGGTGGAGATGGGGGCGGATGCGGGCGAGGGTGGGGCGGAGAAACTCGGAAGGGACGACGGAGACGACAATCTCGGCATCGGCGACGGCGGCTTCGTTGCCGGTGATGGCGATGGCGCCGGGGATGGGAAAGCCTGGGAGGAAGAGGGTGTTTTCGCCCGCGTCGATGATCTCCTGGGCGAATTCAGGGCTGTGGGCCCAGAGTGTGATTTGGTGGCCGCCGCGGCGGTGGAGCGAAAGGGCGAGGGCGGTTCCCCAGGCGCCGGAACCGAGGATGACGATGCGGCTCATGCGTTTTCCGTCTTTCGTTTTGGGGCTCCCAAGCGGGATTCCGTGCCAGCGAACAGGCGGCGGATGTTCTGGTGATGTTTGGCGATGATGAGCAGGGCGACGGCGAATTGAGCGGCGATGAAGAACGGCGGCTGGGGTCCACGGACCAGGAACACGGCAAAGACAGGGAAACTGGCCGAACCGAGGATGGAGGCCAGGGAGACATAGCGACTGAGGAGAAGGACGAGGAAGAAGACGCTGATGGCGGCCAGGGCGGCGGCGGGGGTGGCGGCGAGGAAGACGCCAAAGCCTGTGGCCACTCCCTTTCCGCCGCGAAAACGGAGCCAGACCGGGAACATGTGCCCGAGGACAGCGGCGAGAGCGGCGATGGCTTGCATGTTGCGGTAGGTGGAGGGGTCGAGCACGGGGACAGAGAGGACGGCGGCTGCCAGGATGGGGCCGAGCCAGACGGCGGCGCAGCCTTTGAGCATGTCGAGGATGAAGGTGGCCGCGCCCAGGCCCTTGCCGCCGGAGCGGAGAACGTTGGTGGCGCCGATGTTGCCGCTGCCGATGGCGCGGATGTCCTGTTGGCGGAAGATGCGGACCAGCAGGTATCCGGTGGGGATGGAGCCGAGCAGATAAGCGGCGGCCACAATGATGGAGATGGCGAGGAGCATGACGAGGGAGAGTTTAACAGGTGCCACCTGCGATGGGGCAGACGCCGCTTGCGCGCCGCCTGCGATGGGGCCAGAAGGCGCTTGCGCGCCACCTGCGGTGGGGCCAGACGGCGCTTGCGCGCCAATGTATGCGCGGCCTCAGTCCGAGACCATCAGTTCGCCGGGAAGGATGGGACGGGTGCGGTAGAGCTTGCCGTGGGCGGACAGCAGACCCATGAACAGGAGTGTGGCAAGAAAGACAAGGAGCATAATCCAGTTGGCGGTTTGGACGGAGATTGGGGTGTGGGAGAGGTTCTTCCACAGGGTCTTCCAGAGAACGAGCAGGAGGGTTTGGGCGGCGGTGACGGCCCAGACGGAACCGTAGAAGTAGCGGCGCTCGGTGCCTTCGGTCTTGGTGGAGGGTCCCACGCGGGGCAGCTTGCCCGCCGCGCCGAGGAGGAGAATGAGGGCGAAGAGGGGCAGGTAGGCGTAGGAGTAAATCTGCTTCATGTACCAGACGCCGGTAGCGGTGGCGATGGCCAGGCCAGCGAGGTTGAGCAGCGCGAAGTTGAGCACGGCGTTCCAGGCAAAGGTGTAGCAGAAGCGGCGATAAAGGGGATTGGGCTTGTCCTCGTCAAAGCGCAGGATGTAGGGGCGCGGTTCGGCGCCGGGCAACTGCCCTTGCAGACCGGCGATGGCTGTGCCGGCCAGCACCGCGGCAAGCCAGAGCAGGTTGCCCCCGTGAAAGCCGCTGGCGAAGAGCGAGAAGGTGAGGGGTCCCGGCGCGAGGAAAAAGACCCAGATCCAGATGGGCCAGTGGCAGAGCCTGTAGAAGCGGGTGTTGCGCTCGCGCATCTTGCGCTGCTGGGCGTATTCAACTTTTCCGCGATATTGCATGGGCCTGAGTTTCGCAGGGCGAGTGGTGGAGCGTCAATCGGTGGGCGGACTTGGGCTCATGCCGAAGTTCCAGGGTTGCTATGCGGGCGCTGCGCACTTCCGCGGCGAGCACCTCCAGAACCTTGAGAGACAAGCGCGGGTTGGATTGCATAAGGGCGTCGAAATCGTCGTGCGCGAGGAAGCTGAGTTCGGCGCCGTGGCCGGCCACGGCAGTCAGAGTATAGGGCGCATTGCCGACCAGGCCGGGGAGTCCGAGCAGCGAGCCGGCGCCGACATGCATGGATAGGATCGGGTCGCCAGCCGGGGAGGTCATGGAGAGAGTGACCTCTCCACGGTTGAGGATGTACAGGCCGACCGGGGGATGTCCTTGGCGGAAGAGAACGTTATCTCCGCCACAGGAGACTTCGATGGCGTGCTTCTCGAGCGCATGGATCAGTTCGGGATCGGCGAGGAATGCGGACGGGTCAAGCTTCATTTGCGGTCTCCAGGCATGTGCTGGCAATGAGCGGGCCCCGGGGGCGCCAGTGACGTAATCGTTGCATCGCTGGAAGCCGGGACCATGTGATGGACATCACTTATCGAGGGTTAGGCCCGGAGTTCAAGGGGAGGTTGGGGGTTGGGATGAGGAGTGGGCTTACCAGCTCACTGCCTGCCGCGAGCGGAGGTGAACGTAAAATTTCTCTCGCCGTTCACGATTGAGGATGGTACTCTACGTGGACAAAAGGGCTGTCCGTCCCCTCGCAAGCGAACCGGACACCCCCTATCACAATCCCCCATTAAGGAGAAGACATGGTTAGGAGAACAAGCCTGTATCTGCTCACAGTCGTTGCGGCTTTGTCGGTCGTGACAATGAATTCCCACGCGCAGTCCGTATTGACCCGCCACGTGCGGGAAGCAACTCGCACCGGCGAGGCGCTGTCACTTGGACGCCTTCCCGCAACCCAAATCCTGCAGATCAATCTGGTTTTGCCGCTGCGCGATCAGGCAGGGCTGGATTCATTCCTGAAGGAAGTCTACGATCCAGCCAGTCCCTCCTACCGGCATTTCCTCACCGTCCCGGAGTTCACCGAACGGTTTGGTCCTACCCAGGAAGATTATGACGCCGTGGTTGCTTTCGCGAAGGCGAGCGGCCTTACGGTCGTTGGTGGTACGCGCGACGGCATGGATGTGCAGGTCAAGGGCCCCGTTTCGGCCATGGAAGCTGCCTTTCATGTAAACTTGCGGACGTACCAGCACCCCACTGAGGACCGCATCTTTTACGCGCCCGACCGTGAGCCAACTACAAACCTGCCGTTCGCGCTCTGGCACATTTCCGGTCTGGACAACTACTCCATCCCGCATCCGATGTATGTGAAGAAGAGCGACTATGCGGCGGCTCATGGCATCGATGCCGAAAAGGTTGTGACCCACGCGACAACCGGCTCCGGCCCATCGGCTTCGTTTTTGGGCAGCGACATGCGCGCGGCCTACTACGGCGGAACAGCCCTGACCGGCTCCGGCCAGAACCTCGGCTTGTTCGAGTTTGAAGGCACCGATCTGACCGACCTGACCACCTATTACAAGAATGTCGGTCAGACCAACAATGTGCCGGTCACCTTGCTCTCCGTTGATGGAACCAGTACAAGTTGCGTGTATTCAAGCGCCGGCGGCGACTGCGACGACACCGAACAGACGCTGGACATGACCCAGGCTCTGGGCATGGCTCCGGGGCTGGCGAGCCTGGTGGTGTACATCGGGTCCACCGATACGGCCATTATCAGCGCCATGACGACGCACAGCCCGCTGCCCACCACCATTGGCTGTTCGTGGGGCTGGACACCGGCGGATCCAACCACGCTCAATCCGTACTTCGAGAAGATGGCGGCTCAAGGCCAGAACTTCTTTGCGGCATCCGGCGACAGCTCGACATGGTCGTCGAGAAATGAGGCCTGGCCGGCGGACAATGCGTATGTGGTTTCAGTGGGAGGGACGGATTTGATTACCGCCAGCGCGGCCGGCCCCTGGAAGTCGGAAACCGCGTGGTCGGACAGCGGCGGCGGCATCTCGCCGGACGGAATCCCGATTCCCGCGTGGCAACAGCTTTCGGGCGTGATCAATTCAAGCAACAAGGGTTCGACGACCCTGCGCAACGGCCCGGACGTATCGGCAAATGCGAATTTCACCTTCTACACCTGTTCCGACCAAACGACCTGCCTTGCGAATGAATATGGCGGCACCAGCTTTGCCGCTCCCATGTGGGCCGCCTACATTGCGCTGGTCAACCAGCAGTTGGCTGCCAACGGCGAACCCACGATCGGCTTTATCAACCCGGCCATCTACGCGCAGAATGTAACATCCAGCTACGGCGCGGAGTTCCACGACATCACCAGCGGCACATCGGGCAGCTATTCGGCGGTGGCGGGTTACGATCTGGTGACCGGCTGGGGCAGTCCGAACACCGGGCTGATCAACGCCTTGGCTCCAACGGCGACGAGTCCTACCTTCACCCTCTCCGCCTCGCCCGCCTCCGTCTCAGTGGTACAGGGCAACAGTGGCAGTTCCACCATCACAAGCACCGCTGTTGACGGCTTCGACTCGGCGGTTGCCTTGTCTGTGACAGGCGCGCCGGCAGGCGTCACGGTCAGCTTGAGTTTCACGTCCATCGCCGCGCCGGGTTCCGGTACATCCACTCTCACCCTGGCCGTGGCCTCAACCACTGCTGCCGGCACCTACACGATCACGGTAACGGGCACCGGCGGCGGAATCACGCAAACTGCGACCGTATCGCTGACCGTGACCGCGCCGGTAGTTGGCGGCTTCACCATCTCTGTCTCGCCCACATCGGGCTCCCTGGCTCGGGGTCATAGCGGCTATGCCGTCGTCACCATAACTGCCTCAGGCGGCTTCAACTCGGCAGTTGCCCTGTCTGCTACAGGCGTGCCGTCCGGCGTAACCGGGAGCTTCAGCCCTACCTCCATCACAGGTTCCGGCACATCTGATTTCACCCTGACCGTGTCCAGAACCGCCCCCACCGGCACCTACCCGATCACGATCAAGGGTACCGGCGGAGGCATTACGCATACGACAACCCTCACCTTCACGGTGCTGCGCTGATGCTCACTTGCTGGCTGCGCCGGCACTGAACGATGAAAGGCCCGGAGTTTGCAGTCCGGGCCTTTCGTCTGTCAGGATGCGGATTGCCGCCTACATGAGCCTTCTGCGGATGAGGTCAAGGGCTTGCTGGGTGGTCCATTGGCGGATGCGCTCACGGTCGCCGCGGAATCTGCGCTCGATGGATTCGGTTTTCTGGGCGTCGGAGAGGGCGATGTAGACCAGGCCGACGGGTTTGGATTCGGTGCCGCCTGTGGGACCGGCGATTCCGGTTACGCCCAGGCCGAGGGTTGCGCCGGTGCGGCGGCGAATGCCTATGGCGAGGGCTTCGGCCACTTCTTTGGAGACGGCGCCGTAGTCGAAGATCAGATCCGCAGGGATGCCGACGAGGGCGGTCTTCATTTCATCGGAGTAGGCAACGGCCCCGCCCAAGAAGGAGCGCGAGCTGCCGGGAACAGAGGTGATGCGCTGGGCGATCATGCCGCCGGTGCAGCTTTCGGCGACGGCGAGGGTGGATTGGCGCAGGCCGAGAAAGTAGAGGACGATCTGTTCCAGAGATTCGCCCGAGGAGGAGTAGAGCCACTCCTCAAGGGCCTCTTCCATGCGGCCAGCGAGTTCGTCGACACGCTTCTGGGCGGCATCAAGCGAGGGCTTGGAGCAGAGGAGGGTGATCTGGATGTCGCCGGTGTGGGAAAGGATAGTGGTTTCGACGTCGGTGTAGGGGGTGTAGATGGGG
>JBEKZR010000238.1:0-6796 GCA_049509715.1 Occallatibacter sp.
AGAACGTGGAAAGCCTCCTCGGGACCAGGGGTTCACTAATTGGACCCAAATGGACCCAAGTTCCGGTTCAGCCCGGAACTGGCAGTTTGCTAATTCATTGATTCTATGGGATTTGATGGTCGGGGAGAGAGGATTTGAACCTCCGACCCCCTGGTCCCGAACCAGTTTTCGGCATTTGTTGAAAGCTGTTGAAATTGCGTGAAATTAACTGGTTTGGAATGAATGCGTTGCGGCCATGTTGTTGAAAGTTGTGGTTCTGAATTGTTCCAGGGTGCTTTGACCGCTACGATTTCGACTACAACGATGAATTCCCCGCGTTTTTGTGCAGCGGAACAACAAGAAAAGCGCGTCAGTTGCCGTAGGCCAATACTGCATCCCCTTGTCGGACATTTGGCACCTCTGCTCCGCGCTGTTGGACTGAAAAATCGATCACTCCTGGACTTTCTCAAGCAATCAACAAGGCCGTTTTCCGCCCGGATGGAGTTTTTGCGAGCCACAGCCGATGGGGTTGCCCACGTCGTTGCCGAAGGCCAGGCTGGTGCAGATCTCGTCTACCTGGCCCAGGGCGTTTGCCTGCACGCGCTTGGTGCCGAGCGGATCGTCGAGATAGAAGTGCAGGCCGTTCCGTTGATCGAGATCGCGGGTACTGCGTTGGTGCCGCCGGGCCAGGTTGCTTGGAATCCCAAATCGCCCGATGGGGTGCTGCTGCCGGCGTTGACGACGCCATCGTAGGAACCTGCGGGGGGCACCGATACGCTCGTGACGGTATGGGTTTCTGTGCCGCCATAGAATGAACCAGCCGTGATTTTCTGTCCATTGGCGAAGTTCCAGGTCATCGTCCAAGTGGTCCAGTTGGAGGTTCCAGTGTTGAGGATGGCCTTGGCCGCTGCCGTCTCCGGCCACAATCCTCTTCCGAGCCGGAGACGGCGCGCTGACCATCGCACGAAACCGCCAGGCAGATGCCCGAATCGCGTCGTCTTCAAGCACGCGAGGCGGTTGATTGCCCTCAAGATCCCAAACCCGCAGGGTGTGGTCGTCCGCGCTCGTCGCGGCCCTCACAAGCAGACGGGGTTGCATCTCACTCGGATTACCAGCGGAACCAGGCTCACCGGAAAAGATATGGTAAGCCTGGGTGCGCTGGATGCTGGCAGCCAGGCGATGGAGCGATCTGCTGCCTTAATTCGAAGAGGACAGACGCCCTTCCAGCGTGAGGTCGATATCAACCTCTTTGGCAACCTTGAGGATGAAGATGCTTGGGTCCTTCAGTCCCCATTGTACGTAGGGAACGGTGAAGTGCGTTCTGGCCGTGAGGCTTGCTTTGTCAATGTGAATCTGCATGGGAACCTTCAGGTCATGCGGAGTGCCATGAAGGGTGAAAACACCGGTAACTTGAATCGAGGAATCGCCAGCGGCCGCGATGGTTCCTTGATAGCTCTTTGGCACAAAGGACACTTCGGCAAAGTGTGCAACATCCAGCACATCCGTGTTCATCTTCTTGTCCCGGCTTTGATCGCCGCTGCTACCGCTGCCCGCGGCTACAACGACAGATCCTGAAATGGTCTGCGCGCTGCGGTCAAAGTCGATCGATCCGCTCTGCACACGGAAGGTTCCATCCACGTGGTGCCCGTTTCCGCCCAGGGAGAAGGCGACTTTGCTTGCATCCGGATTTACGGTGAAGGTCTGATGCTGGGCGAACGCAACCGGGGCGAGGGCCAGCGAGAGCGCGAGGATCAGAGATTGTGCGATGGTCTTCATGGTTTGTCTCCTTTTGGGGTGGTGTACTTATGGGTTCTGACTCGGTTGCCTGATCTGTTCCGACAACCATAGGGAGATGGAGGCAATGTCGTTGTCGGACAAGTATTCATGTCCGGGCATATCGGTTCCGGGAACTCCGAACCTGGCGATCTGCGCAAGGCGATGGATGCGCTCAGCAACCGAACCCGAAGGGGGCAGATAGAAGAATGGCCCAACCGCAAGATCGGGAGGCAGCCTCTTGAAGTTGGTTTGCCAGATCAGGCGCGTGCGCCCGCCGGCGCTGTGGCATGTGGCGCAGTGACGGCGAAAGAGCCATTCACCGTCGTTGGCATTGGCCTGAGCAACGGCGGGAGAGGAGGGATACCAAAGCCTCTCCGCAGTTTGATGCTGTTCAGCGCCGGCGGCCTTGAGACTCAGAAGGTAGGCTACAAGATCATCGCCCCTCCGGTCGCGGAAGAGAAATGCATACGAGGGCATGATGGAGGCGCTGCTGACCTCGGCCGGATCGCAGAAATGGGCTCTGAGCCACAACGGGGAACGGCGGTTGCCTACCTCAGCCAGATCGGGTCCTTGACGGCGATTTCCGATCAGTGGCGGCTGCTCTTGCCGAAGCTCTTGAAGGGGCTCAGCCGGACCCCACATCAAAACATCCGGCGAGTTCGGGCGCACAAATTGGGAGTGGCAGTTGATGCAGCCTTCAGAGATGTATACCCGCCGGCCCCGCTCGACTTGCGACAGCGGCGGAGAGATGCGCACGGCAAGAAGAATGCGATCAAGATAGAAGGCCGTCAGAAGCATCGCGACGGTCAACGCCAGTTCACGTTTGCGCAGCAGCAGAAACTTGAGCAGCGGGGGCAGGAGGATGACGGCTCCTGCCGCCAGCACAAACAGCGGCGGAACATAACCGAGGTTTTGGCCCATGCCGATTCCCAGGGCGGAGCCGGACCAGCCGGCAATGGCGTAGAGCCATCCGGCCTGGCGGCCACGCTCCGCGGTGGAAGTGGCCGCGCCAAGCAGCGCGGGATAAGCGATAAGTGCAACCGAATAAAGCGAGACGCCGATGGGATAAACGACAGATGCCAGAAGGGCACGACCGGGATCGAGCAAGAGCAGACACGCGGAGCCCAGCGCGAGAAACGCGACAGAGAGAACAAACGAGAGACCCCGGCGGCGCAGGAACCATGCGCTTGCAAGTGCTGCTGCAATATGAATCAAACCGTTTGCCCAGAGGTGAGCCGATCCCTCCCAGGTGCCGGCCTTCAACTCTGGAGTGTTCTGAATGATGAAGAAGGCTGCGGAATCGAGCCAGACAAGCGCCGTGAAGCAAGCCAGTACGCGGAGAAATGGGGCAGCGGATTGAGGCTGAATTTCTCTATCTTCCTGAGTTATAGGCGTGGGCCTCAGAGTTACTAAGATTCCAGCGAGACACAGCAAGCCTGCCGTTGCGGCCTGCACCGCGGCGGAGGCAGTGAAGAATGGGGGAAGGCTGCAGACGAGATAGCCTACGCCGGTGCCCAGGCCGACAAGCAGAAGCGGAAACCGATTGCCCGTCCATTGGCGCAGGTGCGTCACAAGCGTGACGGTGAGCAGGCCCAGTCCGGCGCCAATCAGGAACGAAACAGCAATGGCGGCGGCGAGGCCGAGCGGAAGAAGCGAAAGAAACGCCGCCGCACACGAAACACTGAGTCCAATCCGGAGCCGCATGTTTGGCGAGGGCCAGAGGCTCAGCTGCGGCGCAAGCAAGCTAAACAGAATTCCGCCGACGGCCATTGCGGCCATCACGGAGGTCAAGTGTGTACCGGCAACGCCGAGGCTAGCGAGCCGCTTGAGAAAGGCAAACTGCGCAAAGATCAGGAAATAGACATACGTGATGGCGACAAGGCTTGCGCCCTGCCATCCGGATGTACTCCCTTCACCGCGCAACATGGGCCAGCCAGCCTTTGCGAAGACCAATGGCCTGAATCAGAACGCAGGCGCCATCGGTGAGAACGACACTCAGCCAGCCCGCTCCGAGTGTGTGCGCCAGAATCTGCCCTACGACGAAGATGGCCACGCTGGCGCGAGTCATTGCCGTGAGCAGCCAGACAACTTGAAGCTTGCACTGGCTTCTCCGGCGCGCAATCGCAAAAGCGCCATAAAGGCAGGCGAGGCCGACGGAGAGAACAAACGCGCCGATGAACGACACAAACGGCAGCGCATCGGCGGGCGCGCGCAAGCGCATGAGCCCGAGAGCGAATACCGGAGCGATGATGAGCAGCGCGCCGGTAATTGCGTCGGAGAAGCCGATCAGCAACTGGTAGCCGATGAGGATGGGACGGCTCATGCTGTTACCTCCTGTGCTGTGGGAACAAGAGCGGGCTCGCGAAGCAGTGTTGTGGCGTCGATGAGCCAGTCCAGGGAGGAGGCCAGCATCACGAGTCCAACAACGAGTCGAAGAATATAGATGGCATTGCGCGCCATTCCGGGCACGATGGTAAAGGTTGGGTCAAAGCCCTCGCGCCAGCCTGCGGCCGACATCAGCACAACGTACGCCAGGACAGCAATATTCCATCCATAGAAAGACCTCGTGCGATTGAATATCCATCCGCCCTCACCGAGCAGTTGGACCAAAGCGAAGATCAGCAGGCTGGATGTGAAGCCGGCCATAGCTAACAGCGAGTGGCCAACGAGACCGTCGGTGAATTTGAAGTGGTCGAGCACACCGGGAAGAAAGAGAACCCAGCCGGTGAGGACCAGCGCCGACCACCAGCAAAGGAAGGCGATGCGCCAGCGGCGTGTGTTTGTGTGCCACTCGAAGGCCGCGTAGTAAACGGGTGCGAGCGGAATCCAGATGAGCAGGCTGCCGAGCGAGAGATACTGCGCGGGGCGATGATGGCTGATGTCGGCGCGGCCGAGCGCAAAGCAGAGGAGGAATTCCGCGACCATGATTGCCCAGGCAATTGCGATTATCCGGGAATGCCCTGCTTTGCGCCGCGTGAGACCGAAGGGAAGCATAAGCAGAATCGCCACAATGATGAGAGACGATTCAAGCTGGCTTGCTCCAGTGGGCCCGCCGGTGTCGGGATTGATGGCCGGATAGAAGTCGGGGCTGGAAGCGATGTACATCACGATGGGAACGATCAGCAGAAGCACGAGGCCAAGCAACTTCGCGCCGCGCGCGGCGAGCGTCGAGTTGGCCGCATTCTTCCATTCGTAGACGAACGAGGCGGCGAACAAGAGCCACAGGGCAATCATTGCCACCGGGAAGAAGATGCGCGCGTAGCCGCTCCAATCGAGGAACAGCTTGCCGCTGGAGTGGCCTGAGAGCCAGGAGTACGCCCCCACGCCGAGCGACGCGGACCACACCCAAAGCACCGGCCTGCACCATTGCGCAAGAGGCCCGCGATCCGCGCCATAAACCTTGAAGAGAAAACCGGCCATGGGGAGACTCGTCCATCCGTAGAGTTCAAGATTCATATGCACGATGATCCAGCGGCCATAGGTCCATTCGCCCAGCAATCGATTGAGTGCGGGAAAGAGCAGAAGAATCGCGATCATCACGCCGACGGAATTTGCAAAGACGAGCCAGAACAAGGCGTGACCTGCGGCGGCGACAACCTGCGGGGAGCTACCGGGAGAAATGTTCGAATCACGCGGAGACTGGCTCATGAATCCTCCCGTCGTGCATCTCAAGCAAGCGGTCGCAGCGCTTGGCCAGACCGCGATCATGCGTGGCTATCACCAGTGTCACGCCCTCCGTGGCAACTGTGTGAAGCAATAGCTCAAAGACCGCGCCACTCGTGTGTTCATCGAGTGAGCCGGTAGGCTCGTCGGCCAGCAGAATCTTCGGGCGGTTCATCAACGCGCGGCAGAGCGCGGTGCGCTGGCGTTCGCCTCCGGAGAGTTTCTGAATGCGATGGCCGAGGCGATGTGTGAGGCCAGTGCGTTCCGCAAGCTGGTACAGGCGCGCCTGCGCGGTGCGACGATCGACGCCCGCGGCCACGGTGGGGATAAGGCAATTCTCTTCGAGTGTGAGATCGGGAATCAGGTTGTGGAGTTGAAAGACGAAGCCCACCTCGTGGCGCAAGAGACGCAGCAGGTTGCGGTGGCGATTGACCTCAATTCCATTGACCGATACATGCCCGCTGTCGGGCGAATCAAGGTCGCCAAAGAGATGCAGCAGTGTGCTCTTGCCGCAACCTGACGGGCCGCACAGAGCAACTGTCTGGCCCGCGACGACCTGAAGGGAAGCTCCCTTCAGAACCGCGATCGCCCCATCGTCATAGCTCTTCCACACGTCTTCGGCGCGCAAGACGATGCGGGCCTGCCTGCTTGAACGCTGACTGCTCACTTGTGCCGTGGGTAGATTCATTCGAAGCGGAGCGCCTCCACCGCCCGAATGCGCATGGCATAGGCTGCCGGGTAGAGTGCGCCGGCGATTCCGGTGAGCAAGGCGAGCAGAATCACCGTCAGCATGACGACAGGTTGGATAGTTACGTCAACATAACCGTGGAGAGCGGGAACCTGCTTGAGAATAAGGAGAAGGCAGGTTCCGGTCAGCAACCCTAGCGCCGCGCCCAGCAGAGAAACAACCGCGGACTCGCCGAAGATCATTGCGGCAATCTGCGTATTCGAGAAGCCGCAAACGCGCAAGATGGCGATCTCACGAACGCGCGTGAAGACCGACATGATCATGGTGTTGGCAACACCGAGGCCGCCCATCGCCAGACCGCATCCGCCCACAGCCCAGGCCGTCGCCTTGAGTATCTTGAACTGCGAATAGGAGCGCGTAAACTCCGCGTCTTCAAGCCCAACCAGGTTGGGGAACGTCGCTTTGACCATAGCCTTGAATAAGGCCGCATCGTCCTTGTTGCGGAGCTTGACGGTGATGACCGAGGAGGCGCCTTCCTTGTAAAAGAAGCTCTGCGCGGAACTGAGCGGCATGAATACGCCGCCATCTTCAAAGCCGTTGGCCGTCTTCAGAATTCCGATAACGTGGAAGACTCCGTGGCCGATGGGCACATGGTCATCGAGTTTTGCGCCGAGGAACTCCGCGGCCCTC
>JBEKZR010000239.1:0-5978 GCA_049509715.1 Occallatibacter sp.
TTACGGAAAGATCTTATTAGGATATGGCAACGCAGACTACGGGGAAAATCCTAATGTGGCTTACAATCATCAAACCCGCACCGTCACCAGCGAGGGCGGCGGTCTGGAATTCCGGGTCTCTCAGAGTATTTGGGTGCGGGCCGATTATGAATACCAGACCTGGCCCGATTTCTTTCAGAACACCGCGCCCGCCGGAAAGTTCAACCCCCAGGGCTTCACCGTCGGCGCGTTATATCACTTCGGCAGCCGGCATTCCCAGTGAGGCCCAGGGTGGATGCCGCGTCTGGCGGCGCATGGGCAAGGGCCGCGTCCTGGTCCAAGGGCGCACATCATTTGCCAGCAGAGATTCCAGACGTGAACACGACCGCCGAGCTTAATCTCATCTTCACCCGGTCCATTCTCGGGGTCAATGTTGCCGTCAGCAGCTACGATAAGGTGGTTCATCACAGTCTCGCCTGGGCCCAGGAAGGGCAGTCCCGCGCACTCTTCTTCGCCAATGTCCACATGGTCATGGAAGCAGTTGACGATCCGGCTTTCCTTCGCCTGCTCAATTGCGCCGACGCGGTCTTCCCCGACGGGATGCCTCTAGCATGGGCGCTTCGCGCGCTGGGGGAGCGCAGCGCCCAGAGGGTCTGCGGCCCTGACGCCACGGCAGCCATGCTGGCGGCTGCCGAAAAAGCGGGGGTATCCGTCGGCTTCTACGGCGGAAGCCAGTCAGTCCTCGACGCCCTGATCGGCGCGGTGCGTTTGCGGCACCCGAATCTCAAAGTGGTTTTTCAAGAAAGCCCGCCTTTCCGGACCCTAACGCCCGAAGAGGACTCGTCCGTCGTCGATCGAATCTCCTCCTCCGGGGCGCGGTTGCTCTTCGTGGGCCTGGGCTGCCCAAAGCAGGAGCACTGGATCATGGAACACGCGGGCCGGGTTCATGCCGTGATGTTTGCCGTCGGGGCCGCCTTCGACTTCCTCGCCGGCAGCAAACCCCGCGCTCCCCGGTGGATGAGGCGCTCCGGGCTTGAATGGGTTTTTCGCTTCGCATCGGAGCCGCGGCGCTTGGCCTGGCGCTACCTCAAACACAACCCCCGCTTTATCATCCGGTTCTTTCAGCAACTTCTCGCCAGGCCTGCCTGAGATGACCTTCACGGCCAGGCAAACGTCGGCAGAATTCCCTGTCCGCTCGCACGGTTGCATTGTTTAAGATAGATGCATGCGATAAGAGGGGACGGGAATGGCGTCCGGCGCCGTCGCAAACGGGAAGCCTGGCGTCCGTTGAGGTGTGTGGGCGCCGAGAGGATTGCATGCGATGCGGAAGGCTTTGATCACCGGCGTTACCGGTCAGGATGGCGCCTATCTGGCCGAGTTCCTGCTCCAGAAGGGCTATGAGGTACACGGAATCAAGCGCCGGTCCTCGCTGTTCAATACCCAACGCATCGACCACCTGTATCAGGACCCGCATTCCAACCATCCGCGGCTGGTGCTGCACTATGGCGACCTGACCGATACTTCGAGCCTGGTGAATACGATCCAGAAGGTTCAGCCCGGCGAGATTTACAATCTGGCCGCGCAAAGCCACGTGATGGTGTCCTTTGAGGAGCCGGAGTACACGGCCAATGCCGATGCGCTGGGCGCGCTGCGCATTCTGGAGGCGATCCGGCTGCTGGGGTTGACCAAGACGACCCGTTTCTATCAAGCCTCGAGCTCGGAGATGTTCGGCCTGGTGCGGGAGACTCCGCAGTCGGAGACCACGCCTTTCTATCCGCGTTCGCCGTACGGCGTGGCCAAGGTCTACGGTTACTGGATCACGGTGAACTATCGCGAAGCCTACGGGATGTACGCCTGCAACGGCATTCTCTTCAATCACGAGTCGCCCATCCGCGGCGAGACCTTTGTGACCCGCAAGATTACGCGCGCCCTGACCCGCATCAAGGTGGGCTTGCAGGACTGCCTGTATCTGGGCAATCTGGACTCATTGCGCGACTGGGGCCATGCGCGCGATTATGTGGAGGCGCAGTGGCTGATGCTGCAACAGGAGACCCCGCGGGACTACGTGATCGCCACCGGCGAGCAGCACAGCGTGCGGGAGTTTGTTGACCTTGCCGCCGCGCAGTTGGACATGCCCCTGAGCTGGCAGGGAACCGGCGTGGAGGAACATGCCGTCAACGGCCGCGGCCAGATCGTGGTGCGCGTCGATCCCCGTTATTTCCGCCCCGCCGAGGTGGAGGCGCTGCTGGGCAATCCCGAGAAGGCGCGGCGCGAACTGGGCTGGACATCGCGCACCACCTTCCGCGAACTGGTGAGCGAGATGGTTAGCGAGGATCTGAAGCTGGCCAAGCGCGATCTTCTGGTTCAGCAGCACGGCTATGAGGCGGCGGCGGGTTTCCACGAGCATTGAGAGCGGACCGCGGCGTTCGAGCGCCGGATTTTCCTGTTCCCTGGGGGATTGATGAAGAGAGAAAGTCGAATCTATGTGGCCGGACACCTTGGGCTGGCAGGTTCGGCATTGGTGCGGAGCCTGGAGCGTCACGGCTTCAGCAACTTCGTCTTCCGCTCCCAAGCCGAACTGGATTTGGAGAATTCGGCGGCCACCGATGCCTTCTTTGCCCAGGAACATCCAGAGCATGTCTTCCTGGCCGCGGCCAGGGTGGGCGGCATCCAGGCCAACAACGCCTATCCGGCGGAGTTCATTCGCAACAATCTTCAGATCCAGACCAACGTGATCGACGCCGCCTGGCGCAACGGCGTCGAGCGGCTCCTGTTTCTTGGCTCCAGTTGCATTTATCCCCGCGACTGTCCTCAGCCCATTCGCGAGGAGTATCTGCTGACCGGGCCGCTCGAGCCGACCAATCGCGCCTATGCGCTGGCCAAGATTGCCGGCGTCGAAATGTGCTGGTCGTACAACCGGCAATACGGGACGCGCTACCTGGCCGCCATGCCCACCAATATGTACGGTCCTGGCGACAACTACAACCTGGAAACCTCTCATGTGCTGCCGGCGTTGATCCGCAAGGTCTACGAGGCCCGCTGCGCCGGGCGGCGCGAGGTGGTGGTGTGGGGCACGGGAAAGCCGCGGCGCGAATTCCTCTTCAGCCACGACTTCGCCGACGCCTGCGTGCACCTGATGACGCTCGACGACCGGACCTATGGGACGCTGCTGAGCGAGAGCTTTCCGCCGCTGGTGAATGTAGGCTACGGCAGCGACGTGACCATCCGCGAGTTGGCGGAGACGGTTTGCCGCGTGCTCGGCTTTGCAGGCCAGCTGGTCTTCGACGCCTCCAAGCCCGATGGCACGCCGCGCAAGCTGATGGATTCCAGCCGGCTGCGCTCACTGGGTTGGGAGCCCAAGATCGATCTGGAGACCGGGATTCGCCTGGCGTTCGAAGCCGCAAAGCCCGTTTTGGACCGCAACCTGGCCGCGGCGCAGCAGGCCGGTTTTTCTCAAAATTCGCACAGGTAAGCGGGTCGCTGTGACTGCCGCACGTTTCAGAATCCGGAGTTTTCAGGCACAATCAATAACGATATGAGCTTCCGATTCGTACTACCCCAAGAACTTCGCGGCGCCGTGGACCTGGCCGCCGCCGACTGGCACGCCAACAGCAAGGTTGATCGTTTCTGGCAAAAAGACCCCGGTCTCTGGACCCGCGACGGCGAGGAAAACTGGCTGGGCTGGATCGACATCGTCGAGCGGCAACAGAAGGACCTGGCGAACCTTGCCGAGCTGGGAGCGGACGTGGAGACGGGCGGCTTCGAGACGGTTCTTCTGCTGGGAATGGGCGGCTCCAGCCTGTGCCCCGAGGTGCTGGCTGAGACCTTCGGGCAGCAGAGGGGCTTTCCCGCGCTGCACATCGTCGACTCCACCGATCCCGCGCAGGTGAAGGCGGCTCGCGCCAAGGTGAATCTGGCCGAAACGCTGGTAGTGGTGGCCAGCAAATCCGGCTCCACGCTGGAACCCAACATCCTCAAACAGTATTTCTTTGAGCAGATGAAGGACGCTGTGGGCACGGAGCAGGCCGGAAGCCATTTTCTAGCCATCACCGATCCCGGCTCGAAGATGGAGCAGGTGGCCAAGGCAGACAACTTCCGGTACATCTTCTATGGCGATCCGCAGATCGGCGGACGTTACTCGGCGCTGTCGAACTTTGGCGTGGCGGCGGCGACGGCAGCCGGACTGGATGCGGAGAAGCTGCTGGATGAGGCGGCCAAGGCCGTGGCTGCGGCCAAGCTGCCGCCCAAGGACAATCCGGCGGTCGAACTGGGCCTGATTCTGGGCACGGCCGCCCATGCCGGACGCGACAAGATCACCATCTTCACTTCGCCGGAGATCTACGACCTGGGCGCATGGCTGGAGCAATTGATCGCCGAATCGACGGGCAAACTGGGCAAGGGCATTACGCCGGTGGACCGCGAGGCGATTGCCGCGCCGCAAATGTACGGCAAGGACCGCATCTTCGCCTATATTCGCTACGCCGGGACGGCCGACAGCAGTCAGGACGCCAAGGTTGCGGCTATTGAGGCCGCCGGCCATCCAGTGATAGCCATCGAGATTGAGGACCTCTACGAAATATTCGGGCAGTTCTTCACCTGGGAAGTGGCCACGGCGGTGGCCGGCTCGGTGATGGGCATCAACCCCTTCAATCAGCCGGACGTGGAGTCGGCCAAGATCGAAACCCGCGCCCTGACCTCGGCCTATGAGCAGACCGGCAAGCTGCCGGAGCGCGAGCCGGTCCTGGTAGACGCGGGAATCGAGCTTTACGCGACAGATGCCTACGCCGCCACCCTGAAGGCAGCCGCGCCGACCGCGACGCTGGCCGGCTATCTGCGCGCGCATCTGAGCCAGATTCACCCCGGCGACTACTTTGCCACGCTGGCTTTCCTGCCCATGTTCCGCGAGCACGAGGCGGCCATCCAAGGCTTCCGCCACAAGGTGCGCGACGCCAGGCGCGTAGCCACATGCCTGGGATTTGGTCCGCGCTTCCTGCACTCCACAGGCCAGGACTACAAAGGTGGGCCCAACAGCGGCGTCTTCCTGCAGATCACCGCGGACCACGCCGTCGACGTGGATGTTCCGGGGCAGACGTACAGCTTCGGGGTGGTGATCGATGCCCAGGCCGCCGGGGACCTGGCGGTGCTGGAGTCGCGAGGACGGCGCGCTTTGCGAGTTCGCCTGGGAGCCGACGTGGCGGCCGGGTTGAGGACGCTGGCCGCGGCATTCGATCAGGCGCTCCAATAGGAATTCGCAGGAAACGGCGAAGAGCGGCGGGCGTGCGGTTCAGACGCCCACGGCTCTTTTGCGAACCGCGGAACTTTTTCCCGTCCGCGGGGTTTTTACCCGTGACGGCTTCCGCCAAAGCTCGTCTAATGAATTGAGCCGGAAGCAGCGCATTTGAGCGTCCTTCCAACCCGTACGGCATCCAACTGCCGTTGGAAGAATGCTTCATGCGGAGGAGAAACATGAAGATAAATTGGCCATTACTGAAAAGAGTTTTCCCGCAGGCCCTGGCGTGGGCCGCGGTGGTTTTGCTGTCCAGCGCAGTTGCGCTTGCCCAGGACACGGCGGCTCCGGCGGCCGGCCAGCGCACGGACGGAGAGATCGAGATGGACGTGGTCCATGCTCTGGACGCCTCCAAGGCGCTGAAGAACGACCTCATCACGGCCGCCACCATCCAGAGCGAGGTCACGCTCTCCGGAACGGTGTCGAGCGAGGCCTCCAGCGAACTGGCGGAATCGATCGCCAGCCATGTGGCGGGCGTGACCAAGGTGCACAACAACCTGCAGGTCGGCAATCCGCAGGACGCGCAGAATGCGCAGCCCGTGAATGGCGCGGAGCCCGGCGCACAGCAGATGGCGGACAACCCGCCCGACGAATCGATGGCGCCCATTCCGCCTCCGCCCGCTCCCTCGGATGGGCCGCAGCCAACCCCCGGCCAGCCTCCTTATCCAGGCCAGTCCCAGCCTCAGGCCCAGACGCCTAATCCGCCGCCTCC
>JBEKZR010000024.1:0-17569 GCA_049509715.1 Occallatibacter sp.
AATGGCTTCGCGCTCGCGGAGGACCTCGGCGTGGTAGATTTCGCGCTCGCTTTTGGCGGCCAGATAAGCGCCTGAACCCATGCTGAGGGCAGAGGCGATAAGTCCGGAAAGGCCGGCGAGGAGCACGTATTTGCTGTCGCCGGCGGTGGCGCCGGAGACGCCGCTGACGATGCCGAAGATGGCGCCCAGGCCGTCGTTGACGCCGTAGATGGCGTCGCCGATCCAGGCCCCCGGCTGCTTGCGGCCTTGGGAGCGCTTGGCCAGCATCTCTTCGAGAACCGCCTTGGCTTCGATCCTGGGAGCCCCGGCGGGAGCGGTGTAGTGGCCGCGCAGCAGCGAACCCAGCTCCCGGTAGTGGTCCTTTTCGTCTTCGATGACGTGTTCGAGGATGGCGATGGAGTCTTCGTCGCCGAGGGACTTCAGTTGCTCGCCGTAGCTGGCGATGGCGCGGCTCTCCTCGATCTCCAGCCGGCGGAGGGCCATGCGGATGCCGCCGGCGCGGTTGGCCAGCGTGTCGGCCTCACCGTGTGGGCGGCCAGTCCAAACGGGCGCGGGTTGGCCCAATTCCTCGATGCGGCCGGACCAGAGTGCGGCGTGCTCCCACTCCGCGCCGGCGAGGTGGCGCAGGACCTGGGCGCGCACCGGGTCGCTGTCGCGTTCGGCCAGGGCCAGGTAGGTGAGGTGGCCCTCCATCTCAGCCTTCCAGTTGCCCTCCAGTGCTGCCAGAACCTTCTTCAACTTGGCGGGGCTCAACGCTGCAATTGCCACGTGTCTCTCCTGACGTTCTTCTGAGGATACGGCATTTTGGGCCGATCCGGCAGCCCCTGGCCCGTGGGATGCGGATGAAGGAATTTGGCGCAGGGCGAGAATGCGGGCGCCCGGATGCGGAGCTGTAGCGGAGGCCTTCTGCTCAACCCTTTTGGCAATCACTTCCCCAACTCGGGGCTTTCCGTATAGTGTTGTGTGGGGCAAAAGCCGGGATTCCTGGGCCAGGGTAAACCGGCTGGGGTGAACCAGCTGGCAAAAACCACCGGCGGCCGTCCGGGGAACGATCTTGGGGGCCGGGACGCAGAAAAACGCCCTGGCCGGGCAAGAATTTCTTGAGGAAGCGGGGAAAAAACTTCTATGGCAACGCAACAAAAACCATCGGCGGCTCTCACGTCGCCGGGGTACCTTTTGCCGTTTATCACCGTCACCGCGCTGTTCTTTATCTTCGGGTTCATCACCAACCTGAACATGGCGCTGGTGCCTCACCTGCGGTCGATCTTCGATCTGCCCTACGCGTGGGCGATGCTGGCCGAATCGGCGTTTTTCCTCGCCTACCTGGTCTTCTCCGCGCCGACTTCCAAACTGATTGAGACCATAGGCTACAAGCGGACGATGGTGGTTTCGCTGTTTATCCAGGTGATTGGCTGCTTGTTGTTTGTCCCCGCGGCCAGGCTGGTCAGTTTTCCGCTCTTCCTGACCGCGGTTTTCGTGGTGGGAGCGGGCGTTACCGCCTTGCAGACCTCGGCGAATCCGTATGTTTCCATCCTGGGACCCGAGCAAAGCGCGCCCGTCCGGCTGACCCTGGCGCAGGCCTTCAACTCCATCGGAGGAACCATCGCTCCGCTGGTGGCCGGGGCGTATATCCTCACTGACTCCGCCAAGCTGGCTACCAAAGCCGCCATTGCCGATACGGTGCGCTTACCCTATATCTTCATTGCCGCCGGGCTGCTCATCCTGGGGCTTGCGGTAGCGTTTTCGCACCTGCCTCCCGTTGCCGAGACGCAGGCGTTCCGCCCCGCCAAAGAGGGCGACCCGCTGTTTGGCCGCAGCATCTGGAGCTACAAGCACACGGTGCTGGGAGCGCTGGGCATCTTCCTCTATGTGGGCGTGGAAGTGGGGCTGGCCTCGATTGCGGTCAACTACTTCAAGACCCAGGGAATGAGCACTGCCAAGACCGCATCCTTCCTGGTCTCGCTCTACTGGTTCGGCGCGCTGGTGGGGCGCTTGCTTGGTTCCTGGATTCTGACCAAGGTCAAGTCAGGAAAGCTGCTGGGCATCTTCGGCTTTGCCGCCGCCGCAATGTTGCTCGTATCCATGTTTACCAGTGGACAGGCCGCCATCTGGACCCTGGTGCTGTGCGGCTTCTTCAACTCCATTATGTTCCCCAACATCTTTACGCTGGGCATTGCCGGACTGGGACCGATGACCAGCAAGGGCTCGGGACTCCTCATGACCGCTGTCGTCGGCGGAGCGGTGATCCCTTACCTGCTGGGCGCGCTGGCCGACAAGGTGGGGATTCAGCACGCCTTCGTGCTTCCGGTGATCTGCTACCTCTACATCGCCTGGTACGGGCTGTGGGGATCCAAACCTGCGCGGACTGTGACGGCGTAGGCTGGATGGTTGTGCATTGAAGGCTCTTTGGCGCAAGCTGAGGGGCCTTCGCATCGGACGCATGCGAATGACTCCCAAACCAAAGTCACGCTCGCACAATCTGCTTCTGGCCGGCATGGTGGCGTTTGCCGTGCTGCTCTTGTTGTTGCGGCTGTTTGTTTTCGTGCATGGGCATGGGCGGCGAGGGTTTTGAGGAGCGGGGAACGGCGCCTCCGCCTCGATGGCGCGGTTCGTCCGGACTTACTCCTTGCCCTGCCCCAGCCGCCACGCCTTGATGAACTTCCAGTGGATGTAGACGGAGTGATTCAGGTGCAGGAGCAGGCCCTCGCGGCCATCGAGAAAGCCGAGCCGGAATACGTAGTTATAGACGAAGGTTGCGGCGGGATTCAGGACTGCGTTCCAGAGAAAAGCCGGCAGGGATTTGCTGTCGCGGCCTGACTGCGCGAGCAGCAGGGCGATCTCGGAGCTGTAGCGGTTCATGTGCTCGAGATAGATGCTCAAGGTGGGATAGGCATAGTGGAGCATGTCGTGCTTCAGCTTGCCGCGGGGGCCCTCGAACTGGGGGGTGCTGTGGGGGCCGACGCCTTCACTAAGCCGCGCCGCCCCGCGGCGGAAAAGCCTCAGCTTGCGGTCGGGATAGAAGCCGCCGTGGCGCATCCAGCGGCCGAAGTAAAGGTTCAGGCGGGGAATCCAGTAGGCGCCGTATTTGGGTTCGCGCCCGTCCTCGCAGGCCAGCAGTTGGCGGATTTCGTCCTGGAGGCCGGGAGTGAGGACTTCGTCGGCGTCGAGAAGCAGAATCCAGTCGCAAGTGCAGAGGTCGAGGGCAACATTTTTTTGCTCGCCGTGGCCACCGAAGACGTGGTAGGAGGTTTTGGCGCCGAAGGATTGGGCGATTTCCAGCGTGCGGTCCTTCGATCCCGAGTCGACGACGACGATCTCGTCGGCCCAGCGAACGCTCTCCAGCGTGCGGGGCAGGTTCGCCTCCTCGTTCATCGCAATCATGGCTACGGATAAAGTCTTGCGCATCGATGGAAGGATAAATCAGCGGGCGACGGCGGCGCTGTAAGGACGACATTTCCGCGTCAACTCTGTGCGCGTATCATGGCTGGTATGAATCTCGAAGCGATTCAGGCGGCCATTCGCGAGGCCGGCTTTGATGGCTGGCTGTTTTACGACCACCATCATCGCGATCCCATCGCCGGGCGCATCCTGGGTCTGGACGGAAAGGCGCACGTCACGCGGCGCTGGTACTACTTTGTGCCGGCGGAGGGCGAGCCGCGCAAGCTGGTGCATCGCATCGAGCAGGGGCGGCTGGATTCGCTGCCTGGCGGCAAGGGGTTGTACTCCAGTTGGCAGGAGCTGGCTGCGGGGCTGAGGGCAATGCTCTATGGCGCGCGCAGGCTGGCCATGCAGTACTCCCCCAATAACGCCATCATGTACGTCTCCATGGTGGATGCCGGGACGGTGGAGTTTTTGCGCAGTTTGGGCAAGGAGATCGTGAGTTCGGCAGACCTGGTGAGCCAGTTTGAGGCGGTTCTGAACCAGGAGCAGGTGGCCAGCCACGCCGCCGCGCAGAAGGCCATTGACACCGTTCTGGCCGAAGGCTGGAAGAAGATTGGCCGCAGCATCAGGAACAGCGACGGCACGACGGGCAAGCTGACCGAGTTCGAGATGGTGGAATGGCTGAGCTCGGCCATGCGCAACGAAGGACTGGTATGGGAAAACGGTCCCAACGTGAGCGTCAACGCGAACAGCTCCGACTCGCACTATGAGCCGACCCCGGAGCACACGGCGCCCATCAACGATGGCGATTTTGTGCTCATCGACATCTGGGGCCGCCAGGAAAAGCCGGGCAGCGTCTTTTATGACATCACCTGGACCGGGGTGGTGGGGCGCGAGCCGACGGAGAAGGAACAACTGGTCTTCGAGACGGTGCGCAACGCCCGCGACGCGGCCATCGCCGCCGTGCAGACGGCCTTTGCCGAGGGCCGGCCGATTCGCGGCTTCGAGGCCGACGATGCGGCGCGGTCGGTGATCCGCACGGCTGGTTTCGGCGATTTTTTTACCCATCGCACGGGTCACAACATCGCCCAGGAGCTGCACGGCTCCGGCGCGCATCTTGATAATCTTGAAACCCACGATGAGCGCCTCCTGCTGCCCAACACCTGCTTCTCCGTCGAGCCCGGCATCTATTTGCCGGAGTTCGGCGTGCGCAGCGAGGTGAACATGCTCACCGCTCCGGGCAAGGCCTGGGTCACGGGAAAGATTCAGCGCGAGCTGGTAAGAATCTGAGCGGCGGGGAACAGGGGAGCGGAAGCGCCGCAGAAGATTACCTTGAAAGGACACGGCTTGAGCCGCATAGACCCCCGGCTGTTTTGAAGGGCGCGGCCGCGGCAAGAGGGTTGCTGCGCGCCGTGGCGTCTTCCCGCGCGGCGCGCAGCACAGGCTGGATAGACAGCGGGTCTATCGCTTGATGATTTTGGCCAGACGCGGGTCCTGCCAGAGAGCGGAGAAAACCGGGTCGGTATACACCATGGCCAGATCGGCAAAACGGTCATCCCTGGCTTTGCGCAAATACTCCAGGGCTCCATCGATGTTGCCGCGCTTCATATACGCTTTCGCAATCAGGTAGGAAACGCGGGCGCGCTGTTCCGCCGTCAGTACCTGGGCAATAACGCCCTCCTGAGTGGTGGTCAGGACGTCGGCATCAAGCTCCAGAGCGCGGGAGTATTCTGTCATGGCGCGATCCGTCTGGCCCAGGCCCAACCAGGCTTCCGCGAGGTTGATATGAGTGGGCGCGCTCGATTCATCCATCGCCAGCGCCCGCTTGAAGTAGCCGATGGCAGGATTGTACTTCCGGTTCAGAAGCGCTACTACTCCAATGTTGTTGAGCGCGGAAATGAGCTGAGGGTCGTACTTCAGCGCCTTGGCAAAGTTTTTGTTCGCCGCCCCCTTCTCGCCCAGTTGCAACTCTGCAATGCCCAGCTTGTTATAAAGCGCGGCGCTCTGCGGGGAGACGCTCAGAGCATCCTTGTAGTAGGCGACGGCCAAGTCATAATTGGCGTGAATGCGCGCAACGTCTCCTTTCACCTCTGCCGTCCTGGCGCGCTCCAGCTTGTCCGTCTTAGCCGCATCCGGGAGGGGGTCTGTCCTTCCGTACGGGGCCGCGCAAATCAGCAGGCTTACCGCCATCATCGTCATCAGTTTTCTCATGGGTCACCTCTTCTGCGCATGTGCATTTCGTGGAAGGCTGTTGTTGCACTTGCCGTCTCCTGCGATCTGCTTCCGCATCGATCCCAGTAGAGATCGTGCACGGGCGGTCCACAACGCTATACCTGCTACCTGTCCGTTCCGCCGGGGTTAATTTTCCAATTGGCGCAACCGAACTCATAGTCCTGCTATCACTTGCAGGTGCCGGGTTTTTGGCGCGGAGTGGCTCGCCGCCAGGAAGCGGGAGAGGTTACCCGCCGTTACATGCCGGTTTTCCTTGTCGACTCAACCGTTAAACACTTCCCAGTTTAAGGATCGGGGAGCTATAGCATTACAATCAGTCCGAGTGTGGACGGGAATGGAAACGATGGCGATTGAAAGCCCAGAGTCGGCCGGCCTCGAAGCACAGCGCGCGGAACTGGAGGCGGTGCTTCATTCCGAGTACTTTACTCGCGCGCCCATGCTCGCTAATCTGCTGTCGTACCTATGCGAGAAGCTCTTTGCCGGGGAAGCCAGCCAGATCAAGGAATATTCCGTCGGAGTGGAGGTCTTCCATCGCGGATCTTCCTTCGATCAGAACTCCGACTCGATTGTGCGGGTAGAGGCCAACCGCTTGCGCAGGCGCCTGGCTGACTACTACGCGGGCGACGGCGCATCGCATCGGCTCCATATCGCGATCCCTTTGGGACAATATGTTCCGGAGTTCAAATCTGCCGCTCCGCGACAGGAAGAAGGACAGCAGGCTCCCGCCGATTCCCCCGCGGCGAGCCGGTCTGGAATCGAGAGTGCTCGAACCAGGCAGGCGGAAGGGTGGCTTCGTCTCTCCGGCCGCCGGGCCTGGTGGCTGGTCGCCGCCCTCGTGCTTCTGTCTCTCGGTCTCGGCTGCGCCTTGTTTTTTCTCCGGCAGATGAAGCAGGCCCCGCCGGCTGCGGTATCGAATGAGTTCCCTGCCCCACAGGCAGAGACGCAGCTTGGGCCGCCGGTGGGCGAGGAGGTTCGCATCCTGGCCGGCGCAGGCCGCAGCTTTGTGGATCATGCGGGGAAACTGTGGAGCGCCGATACCTGGTTTGATGGCGGCACAGCAGTGAAAAGCTCCGTGCAGCAGATCTGGCGAACGCAGAACCCGGATTTCTACCGCACCAGCCGCCAGGGACAATTCCGCTACGGGATTCCTCTGAAGAAGGGCATCTACGAACTGCGCCTGCACTTTGCCGAGACGGTCTATGACCCGGAGTCCACCGGGACGGGCGGGGAAGGCAGCCGTATCCTGACCGTGCGCGCCAACGGCAGGACTCTGCTCACCCGCTTCGATGTCGTGACCGATGCCGGAGCCAGCCGCACCGCCGATGTGAAGGTGTTCACCGACATTCAACCGGCTGCGGATGGGCTGCTGCATCTGGAGTTTTCCGGGGATGACGGCAGGCAAGCCATCCTCTCGGCTATCGAGATTCTGCCCGGCTTCCGGGGACACATCCGGCCCGTGCGAATACTGGCGCGCCAGACACCCTATTACTCCAACGACAGCCACTGGTGGAGCCCGGACAGCTACTTTGAGGGAGGCCAGTTGGCTGCCTACACGAGCCCGGTAAAAGGGACCGACGATCCTGAACTCTACGAAACCGAGCGCTGGGGCAACTTCTCCTATGCGATTCCCGTGACGCCGGGAAAATACTCCGTAACGCTGTATTTCGCTGTGCGCCACGGCGACTGGGACCAGTCTTCATCCCCATCCGACGATAACAGGGCCGCGGTTGCCCATATTTTCGATGTATTCTGCAATGGAAATGCGCTCCTGAAGAACTTCAACCTCCCCAGGGAAGCGCGCGAGACGGATGTGGTCACTCGCAAGTTCACAGGCATCGAACCGAATGCCCAGGGGAAATTGCTTTTGAGTTTCGTTCCGGTGGAGGGCTATGCAACAGTGACCGGAATAGAAGTCTTTCCCCAGTAATCCTTCGCGCTCGTCTTGAGCCATCCTCCTACGCCACAGTGAGCACCAGTTTGCCGAAGTGGCTGGCTTCTTCCATGCGGGTGAGGGCTTCGCGGGCCTGGGACCAGGGGAAGTTTTCGCCTATGGGACGGAGCGCGGCCAGAGAGATGGCTTTGTTCATCTCCTCAAAATCTTTGCGGGAGCCAACGTAGATGCCCTGAATGTGGGCCTGTTTGTGGAGGATGGAGGCGATGGGGAAAGAGACGGGATCGGCGGGGCCGGAGAGCACGCCAACCTGAGCGACGACTCCGCCGATGCGAAGGGCGCGAAGAGAGCGGGGCAAGGTTCCGGCGCCGCCTACCTCGACGACCAGGTCGACGCCCTGGCCGCCGGTCTGGTCCAGCGCCCAGCGGTCCCATTCGGGGTCTTCGCGGTAGTTGAGGCCGGCGTCGAGGCCCAGAGTGTAGGCGCGGCCGAGCTTTTCGTAGCTCGAGGAGATGCCGATTACGCGCGCGCCCTGGAGGCGGGCAAACTGCAGGGCGAAGATGGAGACGCCGCCGGTTCCCAGGATGAGGACATTGGCTCCGGGCTTGAGGTTGCCGGCGGCCAGAGCGTTCCAGGCGGTGACGGCGGCGCAGGGAAGGGTGGCGGCTTCCTGGAAGCTGAGGTGCTCGGGAAGGCTGACGAGGCCAGTCTCCTTGAGCACGACGTATTCGGCCAACATGCCGTCAATGTCGCCGCCCAAGGCTCCTCTGGCTTTGGCCGGGGTGAGGGTGCCGTCGAGCCAATTCTGCATAAAAATCCCGGCAACGCGGTCACCGGGCTTCCAGGCGGTTACGCCTTCGCCGACGGCTGCGACTACGCCGGCGCCGTCGGAGCAGGGGATGCGCGGGAGGTGCAATTTGGGGTTGTAGAGACCCTTGATCATGAGCAGATCGCGATAGTTGAGAGAAATCGCACGCACCTCGACGAGCACTTCGCCGGGACCGGGCGAGGCCGTGGGCCTCTCCACAAACTCCAAAGAATCAACGCCGAACGACGAAATCTGCCAAGCGCGCATGGGGCATCCTCCACCTATATCAGACACTATTTTGAGTTCTGGGATGCAACGATCTTCACTCCGCGGGATGCAATGCGGCGAATCCCTCGTAGAATAAAGATAGGTCTCGTGGTTCAAGAGAGTAAATCGAGGGGGAGCAGATGGCAAATGCCTTACAGCAACCGGAGGTCGAACGCGGCAACGAGTTTATGAGCGACGATGCCCGGCGGATCGCGGAACTGAACCGCACTGTGCGGGAACGGCAAAAGCAGTCGCTCAATCTGCAACGGGAAAATATTCTCTCGCAGAAGACCTCGCACCCGGCGCGGCGCGCCGCGCTGGAGGCGGCACTGGCCCAGATCGAAGCGCAAATCCAGGCCATGGGCTAGGGCCGGCTGGGAGTTCACCACGACTGCCGCTATGGCTTGCGGTGGAAGAGCAGGGAGTTGGCCTGATCCACCGAGGTCAGCGACACCCGCGCGATGTTCACATGCGCCGGCCGGCTGACGGCCCACAGGATGGCATCGGCAACGTCTTCGGGGGTGAGTGGCGTAACGCCTCTGTAGACTTTGGCCGCGCGCTCGGCATCCCCGTGAAAGCGCACCAGGCTGAAATCGGTTTCAACCATTCCGGGGTCCACGCTGGTCACCCGCACCGACGTCCCCAGCAGGTCCTGGCGCAGGCCGTCGTTGATGGCCCGCTCGGCGGCCTTGCTGCCGCAGTAAACTGCTCCACTGGGGTAGGAAAGCTCGCCGGCGGTGGAACCCAGGTTGACCACGTGGCCGCGGCCGCGCACCACCATCCCCGGCGCCACGGCGCGGGTGACGTAGAGCAACCCTTTGACGTTGGTATCGATCATCTCGTCCCAGTCTTCGACATTGCCCATGTAGAGCTTGTCCAGACCGCGGCTGAGGCCGGCGTTGTTGACCAGCACGTCGATTTCCGCCCACTCCGGCGGGAGCGAGTCGATGGCGTTCTGGACGGCGCGGTAGTTGCGCACGTCGAGATCGATGGAGTGAACGGCGGCGGCGCCACGCTCCAGGGCGAGTGAAGCCACCTGGGCCAGTTTTCCGGCGCGGCGGGCCGCCAGCAGCAGCCGCACCCCTTCTTGAGCAAAGACAAGCGCGGTAGCTGCGCCAATGCCGGCGCTGGCCCCGGTGATGAAGACGATCTTTCCCTTGAGACTCATGGTTTTATCTTAGAGCCTGACCACTGGCCCTGAAATAACGCAGCCCGCCGCCAGACCATGCGATATTGGCCCACTGCCCATTCTTCGTGGCCAAGGCCGCGTAAAAGGGGGACTGGAAGAGCGCGCTGTTGACGGTAGCGAAGAACGCTTCCGGGTCGATGCCCTGCACGGCTGCACACACAAAGGCCTCGCCCAGCGAATGGGTCATGGCGCTGATGAGGAAATTTCCGCGGCTCTACTGCGGGGCGACGAGTTGGCGGGCGATGGCGAAGAGGGCGAGTTCCAGACGGGTAGAGACGCCGGTTTTGTCGAAGATGTTGGAAAGGTGGCGCTTGACGGTCTCTTCGCTGAGGTTGAACTGCTTGGCGATGTCGCGGTTGCTGCAGCCTTCCACAATGGCGCCGACGACTTCGAGTTCGCGGGGGGTGAGGCCGTAAGTTTGGCGCTGGGGCGGGGCGGCCAGCTGCATCAGGTCGTGGAGCGCGGAGACCAGATTGACAACGCGCTTGCCGCCGATCCAGTAGTCGCCGCCCATTACGGTGCGGATGGCGGTTTGCAGATGGCTGGCGAGGGCGTCTTTGAGCACGATGCCGCGGGCGCCGATGTGCAGGGCCTCGATGATCTGCTGGGTGGTAATGGTGGAGGTGAGGAGGAGAATCTTGACCGTGGGCGAGCCGTTCATGATGGCGCGCATGGCTTCGATGCCGGGCAGGCGAGGCATCAGGACATCGAGGAGCAGGATATCGGGCTTGAGTTCGAGGGTCTGAGTGATGGCTTCGTCGCCGTCGGAGGCGTCGCCGACCACCTCAAAACCGTCATTCTCGGTAAGCATGTTGCGCACGCCGATGCAGACCACAGGATGGTCGTCGGCCACCACAATTCGGATCGGTCGTTCCACTTGAGCAGCTAACCTCCAGATGCCTGCCAGCCCCGGCGACGACGTTGAAGAGGGGACATGGAAGGAACTTTCCCTACAGTGCGAATTCTGTCTCTAGCATACGCTCCAGGTTGCGGGTGGCGGCACGCAAATCCCGGAGCACGGGGGAGTTGTTATCCAGATGGTTAC
This sequence comes from Occallatibacter sp., assembly GCA_049509715.1. Taxonomy (GTDB): domain Bacteria; phylum Acidobacteriota; class Terriglobia; order Terriglobales; family Acidobacteriaceae; genus Telmatobacter. Next base: position 10,814 of record JBEKZR010000024.1, read on the forward strand.
TATTCCACCCCGGCGGCGAAGACCCATCGCCACCACTCCAGGAAGCAAAGATCGCTTCCTGGGGACCCTGGTTGCCGGGGGCTCCGGGCTCAAATTGAGCGGACTCAAGCGCGCCGGACTCGAGCAATGCGCCCAGGCGGGCAGCCTGGCGCGCGCCGGCCATCCCGCAGCCTCCCTTGATGGCGTGACCGATGCGGCGGACCCCGGCGGCGTCGCCGTCGGCGATGGCAAGCTCAAGCGCGGCCAGACGCTGGTGAAGATCCGCGACGATGGCGGCATAGATCTCCCGCACCGCGGCCTCGGGCATCAGTTCGCGAAGCCGAGCCAGGGTCTCGGCATGGACAACCGGCTCCGCAGGGTCCAATGCCGGCGGGTCGGAGGGGCTTGCCTTGACTGCGTGCCCGGCTTGGGCCGCGTCTTCTTCGAGCAGCTTGCTCAAGGCATCGGCGCCGAAGGGCTTGAGCAGGAATCCATCGGCGGCGGCGGCCACTTCGTCCGGCGCGTGGCTGCCGCTTATGGCGACCACCCTGGCATGGCTGCGCGCGCGGAGTTCCTCGATCAAACGGGTTCCGCTCAGGCCCGGCATCTGCGCGTCCATCAGGATTACGCCGGGAACACATTCCCCGCCAGCGAGCAACTCCAGCGCCTCCGTGCCGCTGGGCGCGGTGTGGACGGTGTAACCGTTCATGATGAGCACCGTCGCTGCGACCTCGCGACTGACCAGGTCGTCGTCAATCAGCAGCACCGTGGGAAGACTGCCCTGGGCCTGGAAGTTGGGCATGAATATAGTGTGCCACTTCGCCGCCGGAAACCGCTCGGTGATCTTGTCCGGCCTGGTTCCGGTTTTTACCAGCAGCGCCTGGTTGCTGTTTCCCAGGTCTCCCGCCGCGGCGGGCGAGTCCGAGTGATTGGGAACCGGCTCAGGCCCAGGTCAGAACCTCGGATTCGGTGAGAATTTGGGCCAGTAGCGTGGGATCGACGTTGCCGCCGCTGACTACGGCTACGGCTTTGCTGTAGGGCGGAAGCTGGGCGGCGTGGAAGAGCAGGGCTGCGGCGGCGACGGCTCCGCTGGGCTCGGGAACCAGGCGCGTGGTGGCGACAATGGCGCGCATGGCGGCGCGAATCTCGGCTTCGGTGACGGTGACGATGCCGTCCACGAAGGCGCGAATGTGGGCAAAGTTGCGCCGGCCGACGCTTTGGGTGCGCAATCCATCCGCGATAGTGCGGCTGGTCAGCTCGGCCGCCCAGGTAACGATGGAGCCGGCGCGAAAGCTTTCCGCGGTGTCGCCGGCCAGCTCTGGTTCGACGCCGAAGACGCGTGTGCGCGGACTGAGTTGCTTGACGGCCGCGGCCACGCCCCCGAGCAGGCCGCCGCCTGAGACGGGGGCGAGGACCAGATCCACGTTGGGAAGGGCCTCGACGATTTCCAGGCCGCAGGTGGCCTGGCCGGCGATGATCTGCTCGTCGTCGTAGGGCGGAATGACGATGTAGCCGTGCTCGCGGACGAGCTGCTCGGCCACGGCCAGGCGCTCGCTGGAGGCGAGGCCTACGTCGACGACCTCTGCGCCCAGCGCGAGCGTGGCGGCGCGCTTGATGGCCGGGGCGTTCAGGGGCATGACGATGACGGCTTTAGCGCCCACTTCGCGGGCGGCGTAGGCTACGCCCTGGGCGTGGTTGCCGCTGGAGTAGGTGATGACGCCGTGCGCGATTTCGTCGGCGGTGAGTTGCAGAATCTTGTTGGCCGCGCCGCGGATTTTGAAGGCGCCGATGGGCTGAAGGCTCTCGGCTTTGAGGTAGATTTCTTTATTGGTTCCGTGGCCGGAGAGGCCGGGGAATGGGGCGCGGACCAGCGGGGTTCTTACGGCAATGTTGGCGATGCGGGCCGCGGCGGCGCGGATTTCTTCAATGGAAACCAGTGGGTCGGCCATGCAGTCATTATCTACTCTAGGAACTTGTTGAAAAACGATTCGAAAAGCCAAAAGTGACCCGTAAGTTGAAAACAACATCGCTCAGAAATGCCCTACAACGCATCCGTGCGCCACGGGCATACAATTTGGCATCCCTCTTGTTGAGGTGAATGCAGCACTAGCAGGAGTTTTTCAACAAGTTCTTAGAGCGAAGTCAAGAGCTAACAACTAGAAGCTTCACTGTGCGAAGGCAGCGGCCTCGCTCTCCAACTGCTGATCCCAGTGCCTGGGCTGGTAGATACAGCAGGGTTCCTGGGCCAGCGGGTCGCCGGTGAGCGCATAGGCGCGGGCGCGCGAGCCGCCGCAGATTTCCTTATACTCACAAGCGCCGCACTTGCCTTCCAGCTTGCTCGTGTCGCGCAGGGATTTGAAGATAGGCGCGTTGCGGTAGATTTCGCTGAGCGGGGTCTCGCGGATGTTGCCGGCGTGGATGGGCAGAAAGCCGCTCGGATAGACGTTGCCAACGTGCGATACAAACAGGAAGCCCTTGCCGTCGTTGACGCGGCGGGTGGTCCAGTTCGCGGTGCGGGTTTGGGCGTCGGCGGTCGGCGTGCCGGGCTCATATTCGTTTGCGGGAGTTTGCGCGACTGCGGCGGCGGGCTGGGCGGCGTGCGGATGCCCGTGGCCCAGGCGCCGCTCTTCCAGATTGTGTTGCAGCAGGTAGCGCCGGTAGTGCATGGCCTCAGTGGTCTTGATTTGGAAATTGACCCGCTGCGAGAGCTCGTAGATTTTGCCGAAGACCTGTTCGAACTCCTCGCCGTTGAGCAGGTCAGCGAGCTGGCCGCGGCCCACGGGAACCAGGAAGAAGACGTTCCACATGACGATGGCCAGCCGCTCGCAGAGGGCGCATAGGCCGTCCAAGTCGTGGGCGTTGTGGCGGCTGATGGTGGAGTGGACCTGGATGGGGATGCCCGCCTCGTTGGCCCACTCGATGGCCTGGATGGTCCGCGCCCAGGCGCCGGGAAGGCCGCGGAAGGCGTCGTGAATCTCGGGAGTCGAGCCGTCGAGCGAGATGCCCAGCCGGACCAGTCCGGCTTCCTTGAGCTTGAAGATGGCCTCCCGGGTCAGCAGCGGCGTGGCGCTGGGGGTGAGCGCGACCTGCACGCCTTGGTCCGCGGCGTAGCGGATCAGCTCGAATACGTCCTTTCTTTTCAAGGGGTCGCCGCCGGTGAAGACGAAGATGGGCACGCCCATGGCGGCGATCTGGTCGATCAGCGCACGCCCCTCGGCGTTGGTCAGTTCGTCGGGGTGGGCGATGGGCTGGGCGGCGGCGCGGCAGTGCTTACAGGCCAGGTCGCAGGATTGGGTGACCTCCCAGATGGCCACAAAGGGGGTTTCGTCGAAGTTCAACCCGCCGCGAGCGGGAATGGCGTGCATGGGCTGCATACGGCCTCCGGCGGAATCGCGGCTGGCGGGTCCAGAGACGGTTCCGCCAGGGATGGAGCAATTTTCCCAATTATTAAAGAAAACTAAGACACTGCCGATTAGATAATCCTCCCGTGGGAGGAAACCATGTTGGAAGCTTTCAGCAGAGCCCCATGAATTGGAAAACCGCTCTCGAGGGCCACGATTCCGTTCCAGAAGAGCAGCGTTGGCGCTGCGCATGCTGTGATTGGGATCACCCCATCTCACTCAATCGGCTGCCTGGGCATCTTCCACTGGACAAATTCCCGAAAAGGGCGCACAATTCCATCTCTGCTGAATTATTGCCCTGGAACCTGCGCTTTTTATTGATAGTGAGATGGTTTTCGGTACGCTGGAAACTGAACTCCATGCCCTTCCGGCGTGATTCAAGCCACGCTGACCTGTGCCGTCGAGATTTGTGAACCGATGGCGACCCTGCTAGTTTTTATTGCCGCACCATCAGGAGGTTCCCATGGCAGCCGTCATCAAGCCAGGTTGGAGCAAGCCCTCCACCATCCTCTTCGCCTCCGAGATTCCCGCCAATGAGAAGACCTTTGCCTTCGCTCTTGCGCAAGCCGCCGAATTTGGCGCCGATCTCATCCTCTTTCACGCCTATGACACGCTGGTAGTGGCGGAATCAGAGACCTCCGGTATCCGCTACTACGACTATGCCGCCGCCGCCCGCGCCGCAATGAAGAGTCTTGAGCCTCTGGCCCAGCGCGTACGCAAGGCTGGCATCCGATGCGAAATCGTGGTTCGACCGGGAATGCCCGCGGACCAGATCCTCACCTTCCTGCGCGAGCGGGAGGTGGACCGCGTGGTGATGGGCACTCACTCTCCCGGCCCCATTGGCAAGCTGCTGGTGGGCTCGGTGGCCGAGGCAGTCCTGCGCACCGCCAAAGTTCCGGTTTGCATCGCCGGTCCCGACGTGGTGGATGGCAGCTACCGCAACTTTGCCACCCGCGCCATCCTGTGCGCCGTAAGCCTGCAAGAGGCCAACTCCATGGTGGCCGGCTTTGCCGCGGAGCTAGCGGCCTAGCATAACGCGCGCCTGATCCTGCAGCATGTGATTCGGCCCCAGGAGCGCGCCGAGGTTCTCGCCGGCTGTTCCATCGAGGACATCGAGACCGAACTGCTCTCGATGATTCCGCCTGATCTGCACGACAAGATTTCGGTGCAGGTCATCGTGGTACCCGGCGATCCGACCGAGGAGCTGCTTTACCAGTGCAGAGCCCAGCAGGCCGATCTGATCGTGCTGGGCGCACAGGGCGCATCGGCCTTTGCCGCCATCACCCGCCACGGCGTGGTGTACAAGGTGCTGGCCCACGCGCAATGCCCGGTGATTACGCTGTCGCCGGCCGTGCTGGCCGAGTGCGGCGTCAAGGCAACGAGAGCTCGTTCGTCCGAGGTCTATATGGCCGGCGTTTTTTAGGGCCGGCTCACCAGCAGCGAATCTGGAAGGGCGGGTTCCGGCCCGCCTGCCATGGAAAAGGGGCATTATGCCTTGAGCGGGCGCTGCCCCTGTGTTTCCGGCAGAACGGTTGCACCGCACCCGCGCTCCCGCTATACAATTGCCCGAGTTGTCCAAAGAGCGTCGATGAGCGCGAGCGCGAGCTTTCTGGCGGTGGACCTGGGCGCATCGAGCGGCCGGCTGATGAACTGCCACTGGAACGGCGAGCGCTTCAGCCTGGAAGAGATTCACCGTTTCCCGAATGGCGGCGTGCGCCTGGGTCCCGATCTGCATTGGGACGTGCTCAGAATCTGGGCTGAGATTCAGACCGGGCTTAAGAAATTCAGCGCGCTCCAAAACGATCTACCGGCCGGGATCGGCGTCGATGCGTGGGGCGTCGATTATTGCCTTCTCGACGACCGGGACCGGCTGATGGGGTATCCATATCACTATCGGGACGCGCGGACAAAGGGTGTGCCGGAGGCCCTGAATCCGGTGATGAGCGGGCGCGATCTGTTCCGTGCCACCGGCGTCCAGACGATGGAGATCAACACCGTCTTCCAACTGGCCAGCATGGCGCTCCATGGGGACCGCCGCCTCCACGACGCGCGCTCCCTGCTTATGATTCCCGACCTGTTCCAATTCCTGCTGTGCGGGGAAAAGAAAGCTGAATATACCGAGGCCACGACGACCCAACTCTATGACCTCGGGGCCCGCAACTGGTCGTGGAAGGCTCTCAAAAAACTGGGACTGCCCCGGCGCATCTTTCAGGAAGTTGTCCTGCCGGGCGCGATGCTAGGAAGTCTTCAGCCCGGTGTGCGGTCAGAGTGCGGATTCGCGGGCGGATTCCCGTGCATCTCAGTGGCCTCGCACGATACCGCCAGCGCGGTCGCGGCTATACCTGAGTTAGATAACTCCAGCGCCTTTCTCAGCAGTGGAACATGGAGCCTGATGGGCGTGACCGTGGATGAGCCCAATCTGACCGATGCCGCCTTTCTTGGCGGATTCACCAATGAGGGAGCGGCGAACGGAGGAATGCTGCTGATGAAGAACATGACCGGCCTGTGGATTCTGCAGGAGTGCGCGCGGACCTGGGAAGCGGCCGGGAAACACTATGACTGGGCCGAACTGGAAGAGGCGGCGTCGAAGGCGGCCGCTTTCCGATCTTTCATCGATCCATCGGCAAGTGAGCTGCAATCTCCACCGGATATGTGCGCGGCCGTGCGTCTCTATTGCGCTCGCAGCAAGCAGCCGGTTCCGGATACCGCCGGCGAAATCGCCCGCTGCGTCTTCGAGAGTTTGAGCTTGTCCTATTGCGAGGCGCTGGAAGATTTCGAGCGAGTTACCGGCCGCGGCATCAGAACGATTCGCGTTGTGGGCGGTGGATGCCTGAACCGGTTTCTATGCCAGATGACGGCCGACGCCAGCGGACGCGAAGTGGCCGCCGGTCCGGTGGAGGCGGCCGCTTTGGGCAATGCGATGGTTCAAGCCGTGGCCACCGGCCGCCTGAACAATCTTGCCGAGGGCCAAGCGGCATTGAAGCGGTCCGTCGAGTATCAATCCTATTCGCCCGCGCGCGAAAGCGCATGGCGGGAGGCGTTCGAGCGTTACAAGTCCGTTGTCGGCCGCGGCCGGAAAGCAGAGTAATCAGCCAGCCGGGCGCGAGGCCAGGTGAAGAAAGTAAACTGAAAATAGCGAGGAAGAACAAATGCCGGCATATGTAATCCCGGAAGTTATAACTCCAGAGCCTGTCGCCCAGGATGAAGTTATTCTGGTCGCGAACGGCGATCTGCGCCATTCGGCGAACGAGGTTTGTTGGCCCGCGCAGGCAGCCCTCGAACAGATGCTGGCGGAAGCCTTCCTGGAGGAAGGCATCAACCTGCGCAGGGCTCATCCGTACGACCCGAAACTGAAGCATGGCTTCATCTACAGCCA
>JBEKZR010000240.1:0-6616 GCA_049509715.1 Occallatibacter sp.
CACGCCGGCAAGGCGGAGCCGCTGGTGACCGGGTTTGCCGCGACCGCGGACGCCAATGTTGGGTTCGATGGGAAGACGGTGCTGTTTGCGGGCAAGCAGGCTTCCGGCGATCCATGGCAGATATGGGAATTGACGCTTGCGGATCACTCCCTGCGCAAGTTGATCGCAGGCGAGGGCGATGCGATTCGCCCGTTGTATCTGCCCGCCGGCCGCATTGTTTATGCGCGCCGCACGCCGCATGGCTTTCAACTTGAAGTTGCGGGGAAAGATGGCTTGGCGCTGTCTGCCCCGGTGGATTCCGCGGCCGGTTCGGCGGTGCTTCCGCTCACTTACATGCCGGCCAACGCGCTGCCCGCGGATGTGCTGGCGGATGGGCGCATTCTTTTTGAAGCAGGATTCCCGCTGGGCTCGGGGTCGACGCCGGAGCTGTTTCTGCTCTATTCCGACGGCAGCGGCGTTGAGTCGTACCGCTGCGATCACGGCACGGCGCGCTGGGGCGGAAGGCAGTTGGCGTCGGGCGATGTGGTGTTTACGCACGGGAGTTCGCTGGCGCGGTTTACTTCGCCACTGGCATCGGAGGCGCGCATTGTTGCGCCGCGCGCGGAGTATGCAGGCGCGATTGCCGAGACGGCCTCGGGCGACTGGCTGGTGAGCGCGCGGGCTGGAGCCGGCACGCATTATGCGCTCAAGTTATGGAAGCCCCCTTCGTCTTCGAACCCTGGCGCCGCGGCGCTGCAGACGCTGCTGGCGGAGAGCGGCAAGGATCTTGTCGAGCCCGTATTGGTTGCGCCGCGATCCAGGCCCAAGCGGCATCCGTCCGGGCTGCACGACTGGAGCTACGCCAACATGATGGCGCTGGATGCGCGTCAGTCGCGCGAGGGCGATCTGAAGATAGCTCCCGCATCGGTGCGGCTGGAGACGCTGGACGCTCAAGGCCACACAGTCGTTACGGGCACGGCGCCGGTTGAGGCGGATGGTTCTTTTTTTGTGAAGACTCCAGCAGACAAGCCGATTCGCTTCGCCTTGCTCGACGAAAAAGGCGGAGTTTTGCGTCAGGAGCACGGATGGTTCTGGATTCGGCGCGGCGAACAGCGCTACTGCGTGGGCTGCCACGCGGGACCGGAGCGCGCGCCGGAGAATCGTATGCCGGCCGTGCTGCTGCGCACCACCACGCCCGTCGATCTTTCCGGCGTGAATCTACCGGGCGAGACGCAGCACGGAACGCCTGGAGGCAACTGAAATGATGATTCGCTTTCTTCTTTTATTCGGCGCCGTTTCCATGGCCGCAGCGCAGACTGCCCCGCCGCCACCTGCACAATCCATTCATGGCGCGCAAGCACCGTCTGCCCCACCGCAGGTGGCTGCCGCACCGCAGGTGGCGCACGATTCGGTGATTCGCTTTGAAGACGCCACCGATAAGGTGGGCATTGACTTTACAGACAGCTTCGGTTCGCGGCAGTTGGGTTCGCTGCTTGAAGGCACCGGCGCCGGCTGCATCTGGTTCGACTACAACAACTCCGGCCTGGAGTCACTCTACGTGGTGAACGGACGGCCGCTCGACGACTCGATGCATCCCTATCCGCTCAAGGAGAAGCCGAATCCGCCGCCGCACAATCATCTCTATCGCAACGACGGCAACGGCCGCTTTACCGACGTGACCGCGCAGTCCGGCCTCGATCCGGATATGTACGGAATGGCCGTGACGGCCGCGGACTATGACAACGACGGATTTGTCGATTTGCTGGTCACCGGCTATGGCAAAACCATTCTCTATCACAACGACGGCAACGGCCACTTTACCGACGTGACCGCAAAGGCCGGCATCAAGGTGGACGGGTGGGCCATCAGCTCCACTTGGCTGGACTACGACAAGGACGGCTGCGTCGATCTCTTCGTGGGCCGCTACGTCAAGTTCGATCCCAAATATCGCGCCTACTATGCGGCAGACAACTATCCGGGGCCGCTGGATTACGAGGGCGAGACCAATAAGCTCTTCCATAACAACTGCGACGGAACATTCACCGATGTCAGCGAGAAATCCGGCATCGCCGCTTATGTGGGCCGCACCATGGGCGTGACGGCGGCGGACTTCGACAATGACGGCTGGGACGATATCTACATCGCCAACGACCGCACCGAGAATTTCCTCTTCCACAACAAGCACGATGGAACCTTCGAGGAGATCGGCAACGATACGGGCACGGCCTTCGGGCAGAATGGCGAATCGACTTCGTCGATGGGACCGGTCTTTGCCGATCTCGAAGGCAGAGGGGTGCTGGACCTGTGGGTGACCGACGGCCACTACAACCGGCTGCTGCATAATACCGGGGCCCCCGCGGACGGGTCTTCGTCCGTGGGGTGGAACTCGGGCAAGATGAGCTTTGAAGACATGGGTGCGTCCAACGGCGTCTCGCAGACCAACGCGCAGTACGTGAGCTGGGGCACGGGCGTCTACGACTTCGACAACGACGGGCAGTTGGACATTCTCATCTTCCACGGCGGGCTTATTCATTTAATTCCGCAGGAGCACACGCTGTTTCGCGGGCTTGGGCAGGGGAAATTCGCCGATGTCTCGCGCGAGGCCGGCCCGGTGTTGAGCGAGCGCACAACGGCACGCGGCGCGTGTTTTGCGGACTACGAAAACAACGGCAAGATGGATGTGTTTGTGGTCAATCTAGGCGGCAAGGGAACGCTCCTGCATAACGTTTCAACCAATACCGGCCACTGGATCACCATCAAGCTCGTGGGCACCAAGAGCAATCGCGACGGTATCGGCGCGCGCGTCGAAGTTTTCGCGGCGGGCAAGCGGCAGACGGCGGAACGAGTGGCCGGCTCCGGCTATCTCTCACAGAACGACGGCCGCCTGCACTTCGGCTTGGGCGCGGCAACGACGGTGGATAAGCTGATTATTCACTGGCCTAGTGGAATCGAACAGACGCTGGAAAAACTGAGCGTGGACCATGTGCTTACTGTGCAGGAGCCGGGAGAGAGGAAGCCTAAGTGAGCCGGCGCATACAAACCGCTGCGGGCACGGGGCTTACGGCGCTGGCCGTGGCGCTGCTTGCGGTTGCGCTCTGGACCGACCGTCCGGTGCGCGCGAGCGAGGCCGATGCCGCAAACGACGCTGTGGACTACGCGTCGCCGCTTGAGGTTCTGCTCTCGCCTGATGGCGCGCGGCTCTATGTGCTCTGCCAGCAGAGCGAAGAGGTGCGAGTGCTGGATGCGGCCAGCTTCGCGGTGATCAAGAACATCGCCGTAGGTCGCGTGCCGCGCGGGTTTTCGCTCTCTCCTGACGGCGGGCGGCTGTTTGTAACCAACACCTGGGATGACACGCTCTCTGTGATCGACACGCGAACGCTGGCCGTGACGGCTACGTGGCCAGTGGGCGCGGAGCCGTCGAGCGTTGTGGAAGACCGCGCGGGCAAGCGGCTCTTCGTGGCCAATCGCATCTCGAACGATGTGGCCGTGCTGGACGCAGCGACGGGTATAGAAGAGAAGCGGCTGGTGGCCGGGCGCGGCGCAAGCTATCTTGCGCTCTCGCCCGACGGCAACAGGTTGTACATCACGCATATTTACCCGAATCCGCCTCGGGTGCGAACCGACTTGGACAATCGAGCTGGACAGGAAAACCGGATGGCGCCGGAGTCGGAGATCACGGTTATCGACACGGCGCGCGCGGTGGTGGTTGATCGTATGCCGCTGCACCACATCGCCGGCGTCTTTCATCTGGCGTTCTCGTCCGATGGACGACTGGGTGTGGCAGCCGAATATCATCCCAAGAATCTTGTGCCGCTGGCGCATCTGGAACATGGCGGCGCATTCGCTTATACGCTGACGATCTTCGGAGCGGACGTGGGCAAGCCGGTCGAGGTTCCGCTGGACGAACTGGAGCGCTATGCGGCGCGTCCCTTCGGCGTGGCCATTGCGCCCGACAAGTCGCGCCTCTACATCACCATCGGCGGCTCGGAGTGCTTGATCGTTATCGATGTGCCGCGGTTGCTGCGCTTCATTCACACGCGCCCCCGCCTCGCATCCGGCTCCTTCGCACAAGACCTTTCCGCGAGCGCGAATTATGTTGTAGCGCGCATTCCCGTGGGACACGATCCGCGTGGGCTGACGCTGAGCCGCGACGGCCGCAGGCTGTTTGTAGCCAATCGCCTGGAAGATACGATCAGCGTGATCGACACGCGCGGCAATCGCGTGACCGCGACGATCAAGTTGGCCGGGCCAAAGACCGTCTCGGCGATTCGCCACGGCGAGCAGACTTTCTATACTGCGCGCTACGGATTCCAGGGGCAGATCGGCTGTGCCAGTTGCCACATCGACTCCACCTTCGACGGCCTTACTTGGGATCTGGAGCCGGACGGCTTTGGCCGCGACATCGTGGACAACAAGATGCTCGAAGGCGTCAAAAACACTGAGCCCTACAAGTGGAACGGCGGCAATTCCAACATTCCCACCGAGTGCGGCCCGCGAACGGAAAAGTACTTCTGGCGCTCGGAGCAGTATGACAACCTCACGCTTGCCGATCTGGCCATTTACATCCGTAGTTTGCAGCCGCGGCCCAACCGCTGGAAGCTGCCGGGCCGCGAGATGACGCCGGCGCAGGAGCGCGGCAAGGCATTGTTCACGCGTGATGAAGACAAGTTCGGCAAGCCGATTCCGGAGAGTAACCGCTGCTCCTATTGCCACAGCGGCCCCAAGGGCACCAACCAGAAGCTCTCCGATGTGGGGACGCGCAAGCCCACCGACAATTCAGGCATGCTGAAGGCGCCGCCGCTGGCCAGCATCGCACTGACCGCTCCCTACCTGCACGATGGCTCGGCACGGACGCTGGAAGAGATTTGGACGGTCTACAACCCCGACGACAAGCACGGGCGCACCAACGATCTGACTAAGGATGAACTCAACGACCTGATCGAATACCTGAGGACGCGATGAAAAAGTTGTGCATGATTGCATTGCTTCTGGTTGCAGAAACGCTGGCATTTGCAGCGCCATCGGCGTCTGCCGCACCGCAGGTGCTCGCGCCGCCCAAGATGCCGCGTTACAGCTTCGAAAACTTCACTACCGCCAACGGCCTGCCTGACAATCACGTGTTTTCCGTGCTGGTGGATGGAGACCGCATCTGGGCGGGAACGGAAAACGGCCTGGGGCTCTATGAGAACGGCAAGTGGAAGACCTACACCACCAAGGATGGCCTGGCGCATCGCGCCGTGCTTTCACTGGCGCTGGATAGCCGCACGGGCGACGTGTGGGCCGGCACCATGGGCGGATTGAGCCGCATCTCGGGCGGACGCATTGACAGCTACACGCAGTTGACATCGGGGCTGAGCAACGACGTGGTTTATGGCGTCTCTGTCGAAGGCGAGAACGTGTGGGTTGCCACAGCCGCCGGCGGTTGCAGCTTGAATACTCGCACTGGCCAATGGACGCTCTACAACGAGCGCAACACGCCCATGATCGAGATCTGGGTCTACGGCGTCTCCGCTACGCCCACCAAGGTCTACTACGCAGTGTGGGGCAGCGGCCTTCTGGAATACGACCAGAAGACCGGCCGCTGGGACAAGTATGACGATCCCGACGGCGAAAACGAGATTGTGCTCTTCAAGGACCAGGGGCTAATCCACGAGATTGTCACCTCGGTCAGTTATGTGGACAACATTCTGTGGGCGGCTACGTATTTTGGCGCCAGCCGTTATGACGGCCGCTACTGGCACAACTTTCTCACCAAAGACAGCGGGCTTCCCTCGAACTTCATCAACTTTCTCAAGGGCGTGGACGCACAGCGCGCCTGGTTCTGCACCGATAAGGGGCTGGCCTACTATGACGGCGTCAACTGGGCTGTCTATCGTCCCTCGCTTAAAGACGGCAAGCCGGAGATGACGGTGCGCGACGCGCAAGGCACCGTAACGCCTGTAGTAGTCACCACTGCGCCGGCCCACAACTATGTTCTCGGCATCGACTTCATTCTGGAGACCATCGCGCACGCGCCCATCGAAAAGCGCGCCATGACCAATCACGGCGTTCTCAACGAGGCTTACGCCTACGCCAAGCCGAGTTCGTTTTCGCGCGGCATGAGGATTGATATTGGCGGCGTCACCATCCTGCTCATCTCCGGTACGGCGTCGATCGACGAGCACGGCAAGAGCGTCCACATCGGCGACTTTCCGGCCCAGTTGCGGCGCACCTTCGACAACATCACCGGCCTGCTGGAGGCCGAGGGTTGCACCTGGCACGACATCGTTCGCACCAGTTGCTACCTGCGGGACATCGATCGCGACTACGACGTGTTCAATGCGGGGCGGACGGCATTCTTCAAGGAGCAGGGGCTCGATCCGCTGCCGGCGTCGACCGGCATCCAGGCGCATCTGTGCCTGCCGGAGCTGCTGATCGAGATCGAGGCTATCGCCATGTTCCGCACGGACAAGGCAGCAGACAGCAGCAGGGAGTAGTGGTCATGGGCAAGGGATGGTTGTTGGCCGCCGGTTGCATGTTGGCCGTGAGCGCCGGTGTGAGCGGCGCGGCGCAGGACACGGGCAAGGTCATGGGCGACGGCGCGAAGGTGTGCGAGTGTGGCGCGCATCCGCCGGGACCGCCGAAGGATCGCGAGGTT
>JBEKZR010000241.1:0-5968 GCA_049509715.1 Occallatibacter sp.
AGGAATGATGTATCCCGAAGCCACAGACCTCAAGTCGACGCGACCACCAGGGAGCGGCGACCCTGCACGAAAATAAACAGGACACAGTATTCCTGGTAATGCCGTAAACTCCGTCCATGAAAGTTTTTCCGCGAATTCCGGCGCTTCTGTTGGTTTTGGCTTTGCTTTTTTTCCCCGGGCTTACTGCCCAGACCCCGGCGCGGCACACCGCCAAGCCTGCGGCGCATTCCGCTCCGGCCAAGGGACCGCTCGCCGGCCGCATCAATGCCATTCTGGCCGAGCCGGCGCTGAGTCACGCCCAGTTTGGCATCAGCGTCGCAACCCTCGACGGCCAGCCGCTCTATGGCTTCAACGAAGGCCGCCTCTTTGTCCCTGCCTCGAACGCTAAGCTGGCCACCACCGCCGCGGCCTTTGCCCTGCTGCCCGTCGATACGCTCACCTGGACCACGAACGTGGTGGCCGGCGGGGAGATCGACAGCCAGGGCGTGTTGCACGGCGACCTGATCCTGCTGGGCGCGGGCGACCCCACGCTGAGCGCGCGGCGTTATCCGTACCGGGCGCCGGAGGCGCCGACTACGGCTGCCGCAAACACGGCTGCCGCCGCTTCCACCGCGGACCAGGCGGAGCCTCCGCCGCGCCCGATCGAGGTGCTGGAGCTGCTGGCCGAGCAGGTGGAGCAGGCCGGCGTGCGCACCGTCGAGGGCAGCGTGGTGGGCGACGACAGTTTCTATCTCCACGAGCCTTATGGCAGAACCTGGGGATGGGACGACCTGCAATGGAGCGACGGGGCGCCGGTCTCCGCGCTGAGCTTCAACGAGAACAGTGTGGAACTGACGGTGGCGGCTGATCCTGACTCGCCCGAAACTGCCGTAGCCGAGTGGACGCCGAAGGTGGACTACTACACGTTGGACAACAGTATGACGCTGGCGGCCGCGGGTGAAACACCCCATCCCGGCCTGGACCGCAGGCCGGGCTCCATGCTGGTGCGGGCCTGGGGCACGGCGCCGGCCGAAGGCTTTCATGCCAGCCTGGCCGTGGAGGACCCGGCGGAGTTTACGGCGGCGGCCTTCAAGGAGGCGCTTAGGAGCCGCGGCGTCAATGTCGCCGGCGCTTCCGCGTCCCGGCATAAAGTCTCGCTTGGATCCGGCGATTTTGCCGGCGAGCGCGCCCTGCCGCTCAGGCTGGACCGCTCCGGGCTGGCGACCATCGCCGCGCCGCTGGAAGGCCGCAGGGTGCTGGCTACGCACATCTCCGTGCCGGTGGTTGAGGACCTTGCACTCACCAACAAGATGAGCCTGAACCTGCACGCCGAGCTGCTGCTGCGTCTGCTGGGCAAGGTCCACGGAACGGAGGGCAGTTTTGAGCAGGGCGCGCGGGTGGTGCGCCAGTTTCTCGCCGGCGCGGGCGTGGACGACGGCGACTTTTTCCTCTACGACGGCTCCGGCATGAGTCCCGACGACCGCATCGCCCCGCGCGCCATTACGCAGTTGCTCGTTTACGCCGCGCGCCAGCCGTGGGGAACGGCTTGGCGCGAATCGCTGCCCGTCGCCGGCGTGGACGGCACGCTCGCGGGACGCTTCCGTAAGTCGCCTCTGAAGGGCCGTCTATGGGCCAAAACCGGCACTCACAGCGAGGTGAACGCCCTCTCCGGCTACCTCACGGCGGCCAGCGGCAAAACGCTAGCCTTATCAATCCTGGTCAACGGCCATCGCCCAGGCAGCGTGGCCGAGGTGCAGGCCATCGACCGCATCGCCGAAGCGATAGCGGCGGCGGAGTAACGCTGTATCATCGGAGGCAGATGCGCGTGCCTTCTCTTGCTTCTCCTCTGAGTGTGTTGTGCTTTGCGGCCGGCCTTGCCGCAACGCTGGCTATCGCCGGCTGCCGCTCGCTGCCGCCCTCCAAGCCCGCGGCGCTTTGGACGCCGGAAGAAGCGCGGGGAGCGCAGGTCTACCAGTTGAAATGCGCCCGGTGCCACTACCCCACCACAACGCATGGGCTGCACGGGCCGGGATTGCAGGCGCTCACCAAGTTGAAGGCCATGCCCTCGGGCGCGCCGCCCACCGACGAGCGTCTCACGCAGGTGATTCTGCGCGGGCGACAGATGATGCCCGCCACTCAACTGACCGATGGCCAACTCAGCGATCTGCTGGCCTACCTGCACACGCTATGACCGGCGAAGCCAGGAAGGACGAAGCCCAGCCGCCGCGCCGCGAGCGCCTGCCGCTCCCAGGACTGGCCGCCATCAGCCTTTATCTGCTGGTGCTGGCTGGAGTGATCGTCGTGGGCGTGGCCGCTGGGCGGCACTATCCGCCGCTGTTCCTCGTCTTCGCGGCGGTCTTCATCGCCGCCAGCGCGGGGCTGCTGCTGCTGCTGCGCTGGGCCTGGGCGCTGGCCCTCGGCGCGGTCTTCCTGCTGGCGGTCTACGACCTGTGGATCTTCGCCAGCCGGCTTCAGGGACCTGCCCTGGTGCAGGGGCTGCTGAACCTGGTCTTCTTTCTCTACCTGGTGCGGACCGAGGTGCGCGAGCGGCTGCGGTAAGGCGGCTGACGGATTCCAGGGCCGAGGCTTGCGCCGAGCATTCATTTGTCTGCGGGAGCCAATCTGCGCTCTTCGAACCTTCGCAATGAGCCGTAAGACAGCGTAAGACGCTGTCCGGGGAAGGGCTTCGGAAGCAAGATCGCCTTGTCTTACGTTGTCTTACGGGCGTTAGACGGGCGTCTTACAGCCGTAAGACAAAGGCAAGACCCGCCTCTTCCCGCTGCCGGGCCGCAAGACACGCATTGAAATCGTTTTGAGACTGTGGGCCTTCACAGATCCGTAACCGCCCTCCACTCCAGAATGGTTGGCCTTGAGTTCGGCCCAGAGGAAAGTGGCGATTTCGCTGTGGTTCTGCCCGGGGTGGCAGGCAAATCGTCACCAGCGAGCGCGGCAATGGAACCGCAGGTCAAGAGTGCCTGTGAATGGCTGGCCGCTTGGCGGCCGGGCGGCAGGATTTGCAGGGCTGCGGCCGTCTCAGGCGCGATCAGCCCAGCGCGGCGCACTGGGTGACGATCGGGGAAAGTTGCGGTATCGCCCGCCGCGAATGCTGCGCGTCCTTGGCCTGCGGTTCCGCTACGAACCGTAGATTATCCGCGACGATCGCTACCGCTGTCGTCAGTTCCGTCTCGAATGTGGCAACGGACTTTTCCAGCCGCTCGAGATAGTCTTCGCGTATCCGGTCTGCGTTACGGCTCAGTTCCGCGTCGATGCGGGACAGCATTCGGCCAAATACAAGCCTGTGCATGAGAGACTTCGGCAGGGCGAAGATCAGCTTGTCGTGCCAGTGTTGAAATAAGGGATCCGTGCTATACCGCAACCGGCTCTCCACTGTCAGGGATGAAGCGACAGCTACGGGCGCGACCGGAACGTCGAACAAGTCTCCTGCGGCGTTTTCCAGCCGTTCCAGCACAATGTTCGTTCTATCCACAAACCGGCGCGTCAACGCCGCCAGTTCCATGTGGATGCGCTCGTCTTCCTGCGCGCGCCAGTCCTCAAAGACGGCTTCGACCTCGTCCAGCATGAACCGGTCGAGCAGCGCGCTCAGCAGTTTGCGGTTCTTGCTTGGCTGCTGGTTCCTCAGCTTGTTCAGCCGGTTGTGCACCCGCGGAGCGGTCGTGGCGATGTGCTCCTTCAGATCGTTCTCGATGCGGACAATCAGCGTGGCGGTGTCCTCCCGCAGCAGATGGCGCAAGTCCTTCAATTCCTGATCCGAGCGAGCCACTGCCTCTTCCAGCGCGCTCTGCCTCGATGCCATCTCCTCGCCGCGCATCAGTCGGGCCCGCTCCCCAACCATGGATACAAACCGCAGTGTGCCTGCTATGCGCAACAAGTCGATGGCCACTGACTGAAACAGCGCCTGCTCCTTTTCCTCGACGGCAAAGTGGCGAAGACGGGCCATCAGCCGGTCCATGCCATTGGGCGCCAGGGGCGCCTCTTTCAGCATCTCTTTGATGACCTGCCGCGCTGAAAGTGCAAATACCTCCGGCTTCTTGACGCCAACATGGTTGCGCAGCTCATTTTCAAGAAACCAGACGACTTCTTCGACTTCTTCGGGCGTGGCGATGTCCGTCTTGTTGACGACGAACAGAAGCTTGGGCACATCCTGGCGCAGGCGCCGGAAAAAGTCGGACTCAACGGCGGTTATCGCCGGGTCGACGGAGAGTACCGCGATGCCCGCATCCACCTCCGCGAGATAGTCCTCCGTCGTCGAGGTGTTATGCCGGCGGGTGGAACCGATCCCGGGCGTGTCGATGAGGTCCACGCCCATGCTCAGGAACTGCGATGGGTACGCGACCTCGGCGGATGCTACCTGCTTTGTGTTCCCTGGGTTGCCGGCCTCCGTGATGTACTCATAGAGGCATTCCACTGCGATCTGTTCCGATTCGCCCGTCTCGTAGAAGATCTTCGCCGAGGGATTTTCGCCGTATGTGACCCGGGTGATCACGGAAGTGAGTGGCAGCACTCCCGTCGGCAGAATCCTCGCGCCCAGCAGCGCATTGATGAAGGAGCTCTTGCCCCGCTTTGTCTGTCCCAACACTGCCAGATTGAAGCGGTTCTTCTTCAACTTCTCGGTCAGCGCTTCCAGTGACGCGCGCAAGTCTTCGGAATGGTTGTCTTCAGCAAGATCGGATAGTTCATCGATGGAGCGCAGGAGAGCTTTGCGAACCATCTGCAGGATGCCTGACTCGCCGGCCGGGGGATATGCCATGCCTCACCTCTATCGCGGATTCAGAATTCCCTGGGGTCTCGTGGAGATCCAAAATTAAGGTAGCATGTCCACAGGAAAATTGTAACTGGTTCCTCTTCCCAGGACATCTGCGGAAATGAGATGCACCAAGAAAGGAACGTGACCAGACGGCTTCCCAATGCGGGCCCGGAAAGGGCTGTCGAGCCGATCGATGAAATCGACTCCATTTCCTGGCTCATTCCGCCTGAATCCAGCGCAGGACGTAGCCTCCGCTACAATGAATGCGTGATGGAACTGGTGCAGATCGAGCCGGCCTGCAAGGCTCCGGCGCCCAAACCCGAGTGGCTGAAGGCGCGCGCCCCGGTGGGCGAGAACTACCACGGTCTCAAGCGGCTGGCCCGCTCGCTGGGGCTCAACACGGTCTGCGAGAGCGCGCACTGCCCCAACATCGGCGAGTGCTGGCATCACAAAACGGCGACCTTCATGATGCTGGGCAATCTGTGCACGCGCCGCTGCGGCTTCTGCGCGGTGCCCAAGGGCAGGCCCGAGCCCATCGACTTTGACGAGCCGCGGAGGGTCGCGGAGGCAGTGGCTAAATTAGGGCTGCTCCACGCAGTGGTCACCAGCGTCAACCGCGACGACGATCTGCTCGGCGGGGCGCGCGCCTTCGCCCTGGTCATCCAGGAGATTCGCCGCCAGGCGCCCGGCTGCCGCGTCGAAGTCCTCATCCCCGACTTTCAGGGCAACCAGGAGGCCATCCGCACGGTGGTCGAGGCCCGGCCCGAAGTGCTCAACCACAACGTTGAGTCGGTGCCGCGGCTCTACCGTGTCGTCCGCTCCGGGGCGCGCTATGAGCGTTCTCTGGAGTTGTTGCGCTACTCCAAAGAGTTGAACCCCGGAGGGGTGACCAAGTCCGGCATGATGGTGGGCCTGGGCGAGGAGACGGCCGAGTTGCTGGAGGTTTTCCGCGACCTGGCGGCGGTACGCTGCGACATTCTTACCATCGGGCAGTATCTGCGCCCCTCGCGCGACCACCTGCCCATGGCTCGGCTTTACACGCCGCGCGAGTTTGCCGAACTGAAGGCCGAGGCGCTCAACATGGGCTTCCGCCATGTCGAATCGGGGCCGCTGGTGCGCTCCAGCTATCACGCGCACGAGCAGGCGGCATCGACGGGGCTGACGGCGGCTTAGGGATTCCGGCCAGCGCGGCCAAAACCGTTTTGTCCGCTGCATAGAGCCTTT
>JBEKZR010000242.1:0-5940 GCA_049509715.1 Occallatibacter sp.
CTGAAATTTGAGCGAATCGATGTGCAGCGCCTCGATCTTCTGCGTGGTGCGCACGTAATGCAGCACCGCCCCCGCCGCAATCGCCGCCGCCGGATGCCTGTCGAGGCCGAAGCCTTCCAGGGAGCGCACGTTGAGCTGGCGCTCGACCAGGGGCACGGCGAAGTCGCGGGTCCACACCCAGTCCTCCACCCGCGTTCGCGCCGGAATCCGCTCCAGCAGTGCCGGCAACTCGGCGCTCGCCGCCAAAAGCACCTCGCTCGGCCCGGCCTTCACAATCTCATCCACGGCCTGCTGGCGGGCCGACGGACCCTGAAACTCAGCGGTGCGAAACTCTCCCGTGGAAACGTCCAGCAGGGCCACCGCACAGAGGGGCTCAGACTGGGAGTTTGCCTTGTTCCCGCTCTCACGCCGGGTCTCATAGAGCGCGGCCAGAAAGTTGTTTTGCTCCTGTCCCAGCGCGGCATCGAGAGCCGTGCCTGGCGTGAGCACGCGGGTCACCTGGCGGCGGACGAGCTTTTTGGTGAGCCTGGGGTCCTCCATCTGGTCGCAGATGGCGATGCGGTAGCCTCTGCGCAAGAGGCGCGTGAGGTAGGCCTCGACAGCGTGGTAGGGAACCCCGCACATGGGCTGGCTGCGCTCCCGGTCCCGCGCCGTCAACGTCAGCTGCAACTCCCGGCTCACCGTCACCGCGTCGTCGTAAAACAGCTCGTAGAAATCGCCCATCCTGAAAAACAGCAGCGCATCCGGATTCTCGCGCTTGGCTGCCGTCCACTGGCGCATGAACGGCGTCAGATCGGCTGGGGCCTTGTCCAAAGGGGTAAAGCGCGGAGCGCCGGGTTGGGGGTCTTTCCTGATCACGCTGGCTTTAAGAGTATCGCGGCGGGAGGCGAAGGGACAGGCAGTTCTTGAAGGCCGGTAAGCCACTGGGGCAAAGTGCTCCAGAAATCCAGTTCAACGATATGCCCGGCCCCATCCCGCCGCTTAACAATGAGTTCCTCAAATACCCCGCAGCAGGCGCGAGACGTCGCTGGACATTTCAGGATGCGAATCCAAAATTCTCTTGCGTCCGCAGGCTGCTGGGAGCAATAATCCGAGCATGAAAAAGAAGACAATGCTCCTGATCGCTGCATGGATCGAATCGCTGTTTGGGGCTTACTTCGTGCTTGCCTTTGTAGCCTGGTTTGCCAAGCTCTTTCTATTCTCGACCTCTCCGGCTTACTATGGCGCCTTACTCATCGTGCCGGCTGCCCTATCAGTGGGCTGTTATGCGCTGTTTAACATTACCATACGCAAGTACAGGGACACGGATGCGAAGTGAGCCGCTAAGTTGACCCTCCAGCCGGACCCGCACAGGATGGCGGCAAGGTCCTCCCGCAAATCCCTGAAAGTCCGTCCCCACAGGCTCGAACAACCCGAAAAAACAACCCCGTGTAAGCAGACCTCTGAGCGTATCGGGGGCCTCGACAGCGCTCTGAAGCACACGTGAAGTCCCGCGCCGAACTACGCCGCGGGGTGATTTGCATCACGGTATACTGGTCAGTAGCGCCGTTAAGGTGAAGATCGATATGTATCTCCTCTGGCTCCGAGTTGCGGCGATTCTCTATGCGGCGGCAAGCGTAGCCGTCTTTCCCGCCGTTCTCTATCGCCTCGTCCGCTGGCGCAAAATCTGCGTTCACCTGGCCGGCCTGGCGCTCTTCTTCCACTTCGTCTCGGTAGTCGAGATGCTGCTCCAGGCGCATCGCTGGGTGCCGATGGGGGTGCGCGAGGTCGAGTCGCTGCTGGGTTTGGCCGTGGCCGGGCTGTTCTTCCTGGTCTGGTGGCTCTACGATGCAGTCGCCTTAGGAATCTGTGCCTTGCCGATGACCTTTTTCCTGGTGGTGACGCCGGCGCTGGGTGCCGATCGCTACACTTTTCCCTCGAACGGAGTACGCATCGGCTGGCTGGTGGCGCACATCGTCGCGCTGCTGGTGGCCTATGCCGCCCTGGGCTTCAGCATGTTTGCCTCGCTGCTTTACCTGGCGCAGGAGTGGCGCATCAAGCGTAAGCCCAAGGCAGGCCAGTATTTAGGGTGGCTTTCATTCGATTGGTTGCCGCCGCTCGATACTCTGGAGCGGATCGCGCTGAGCACGCTGGAGTTCGGCTTTCCCGCGATGACCGTGGGCCTGGCGCTGGGCGCGGTGATGGTACAGGAGACGGCGCTGAGCGCGGCCTACTACCGCGATCCCAAGATCATTCTCGCCTTTGTCATGTGGGTGGTGTACTGCCTGCTGATTCTGGCGCGGCGCGTTGCAGGATTGCGGGGGCGCAAAGCCGCATTGCTGACCGGCGCGGTCTTCCTCATTATGCTGGTGGTGCTGGCGGCCAATGTGATCAGCCGGATTCACAGGTACGGTCCGCAATGACCCTGGTTCTCATCGGCGTCAATCACAAGACCGCGCCCATCGAGTTGCGCGAGCGGATCGCCATCTCCCGCGAGGAGTTGCCCGGCGCCACGCGCGCCCTGGCCGCCGTGCCCGGCGTTACCGAGTGCATGATCGTGTCTACCTGCAACCGGGTGGAGCTGCTGGCCGCCGTGGAGTCGCGGGAGACGGATTTGGAGGGGTTTTTGCACCGGCACTTCGGGCTGGACCCGGCGCTGCTCGAGCCGCACATCTATGTGCAGCGCGACCTGGAGGCGGTGCGGCATCTCTTCCGCGTGGCCGCCAGCCTGGACTCAATGGTGGTGGGCGAACCGCAGATTCTAGGGCAGGTGAAAGAAGCCTTTGCTGTGGCGCGGGCTTCGGGCACTGTGGCTGGGCAACTGGAGCACCTGCTGCAGGGCGCCTTTGCGGCGGCCAAGAGGGTTCGATCGGAAACGGAGATTGGGTCGAGCTCCGTTTCCATCGCCTCGGTGGCCGTGGACCTGGCGCGGAAGATCTTCGGATCGCTGCAAGGGCGGACGGTGTTCCTGGTGGGCGCGGGCAAGATGAGCGAGCTGGCGGCGCGGCATTTGGTGGAGCAGGGGGCGGGAGCGATCCTGGTGAGCAACCGGACCCAGGAGCGCGCGCGAAGCATGGCCGAACCGTTTCAGGGCCGCGTGATTCCATTTGAGCATCTCTATGAAGTGGCCAGCGAGGCGGACATCGTGATCAGCTCGACGGGCGCGCCGCACCCCATCTTCCGCCGCGAGCATGGGCAGGCGTTTCTGCACCGGCGGCGGAACCGGCCCATGTTCTTCATCGACATCGCCGTGCCGCGGGACGTGGACCCGGCGATGGGAAAGCTGGAAGGCATCTTTGTTTACGACATCGACGACCTTCAGCAAGTGGCCGCGGCGCACATGGCGGAACGGAGCCGCGTGGCCAGCGACGCGGAGACCTTAATCGACGGTGAAGTTGAACGGTTCCATCAACGGCAGCGGACAGTGGACGCGGCGCCGGCGATTGTGGCATTGCAGCGGCAGGCCGAGGAGATCAGGCGGTCGGAGCTGCGGAGGGTGCAGGCGCGGTTGGGAACGCTGAGCGCCGAGCAGGTGGCCGCAGTGGAGGCGCTCACTCACGGGCTTGTGAACAAGTTCCTCCATCCGCCCATGCAGGCTCTCAAGCAGGCGGCCCGCGAGGGCGACTCGGCGCGGCTGGATGCGCTTTGCGATGCCTGGCAAGTGTCTGCCGATTCAGGACGGGAAGCGGAGCCTGAGGGTTCGCCGGTCGTGGCTGGGCCAACGAGTTCTGAAGCGGAGAAAACTGAGGGCGCGACGGTGAGAGAAGCCAGCGTGGAGAGCCGCCGATGAAGCTGCGCATTGGAAGCCGCGGCTCGCAACTTGCCCTATGGCAGGCCAACTATATTGCCGGGCTGCTGCGGGGCCAGGGACACTCGGTTGAGATCGAGATCATCAAGACGACGGGCGACCGGCTGCAGGAGGCGACTTTCGCGCAGGTTGGGTCGAAGGGCATGTTCACCAAAGAGATTGAGGAGGCGCTGGCCGCAGGGCGGGTTGATCTGGCGGTGCACTCTTTGAAGGACCTGCCGACCGAGTTGCCGGAACCGTTTGTGCTGGCGGCGACGCCCAAACGGGTGGACCCGCGAGATGCGTTTGTGTCAGTGAAGTATGCGTGTCTGGCGGATCTGCCGGAGGGAGCGCGGGTGGGAACGAGCAGCCAGCGGAGGCGCGCGCAGTTGAAGGCGCTCAGGCCGGACATTGAGGCAGTGGAGTTTCGCGGCAATGTGGATACACGGCTGCGCAAGCTGGCGGAGGGGCAGGTAGAGGCGATTCTGCTGGCTGCGGCGGGCCTGGACCGGCTGGATAAGACAGAATGGGTGCGGGAACGTCTGGAGCCGAAGGATTTTTGCCCGGCGGCCGGGCAGGGAGCGCTGGGGATCGAGACCCGGAAGGACGATGGGGCGACGATTGCGGCGGTTGAGTTCCTTGATGATGCGGCGACGCGCTTTGCAGTGACTGTCGAGCGGGCGGCGCTGGCGGCGCTTGGAGGCGGTTGTCAGGTTCCCATCGGCATTCATTGCCGCCCGTGGCTGCATGAGGATTCCGACGCAGAAGGCGCTCTTTGGGACGAATTTTTTGCTGTCGTTGCCGCTCCCGAGACCGGGAAGTCTGTCCGGATATTCCACATGGCGCTCCATGTTGGCGCGGACGCGGCGGCAGTGGGGCGGCAGGTGGCAAAAAAGCTGATTGAAGCTGGCGCCGGGCCCTTGCTCGAGGCCGCTGCGGGCGGAGGCTTGCTGTGAGTGCGCTGCCGTTAACAGGCCGGCGCGTGCTGGTGACCCGCGCCTTGCATCAGGCCGGAAAGCTCAGCGAGGGGCTGCGCGCGTTGGGAGCCGAGCCGGTCGAGGTTCCGGTGCTGGAAATTCGCCCTCCGGCCAGCTTCGAGCCGCTGGATGCGGCTTTGCGGCGGTTTGGCGGCTACGACTGGGTGGTTCTGACCAGCGCGAATACGGTTCGTGCGATTACCGCACGGGCAGCACAGTTGGGGATCGGGCTGGGTCAGCCTGCTTCGATGAAGGTGGCCGCGGTGGGGGAAGCAACGGCGGCGGCGGCGCGGAAGGCGGGATTGCAGGTAGCTTTTGTTCCAGAAGCCTACGTGGCGGAAAGTTTGGTGGCAGGACTGCTGAAAGGACTTCAGTTTCGGACTGGCGGAGCGAGAATTCTGCTGGCGAGGGCTGCGGTGGCGCGAGACGTGATTCCCGACGCGCTGTGCTCGGCGGGCGCGGAGGTGGATGTGGTGGACGCTTACCGGAACGTCCTGCCGGAAGTAGCGCTGGAGCAGCTTCGGCGGGCTCTTGCCGAAGGTATCGACGCGGCGACCTTTACCAGCTCGTCCAGCGCGACGCATCTTGCGGAGGCGGCCCGTCAGGCCGCGATTGCATGGCCATTTGCGGGGGTTCCGGCGGTCTCGATTGGACCCATTACCAGCCAGACGCTGCGGGAATTGGGTTGGGAGCCAGCGGCCGAGGCGAATCCCTCCGATATTCCGGGACTGATTGCGGCGGTGGAGCGGGTTTTGCGCGGTTAGGCCGCAGACGCCCACTGAGTACATATCCCGCTGATCCGCTGGCCGGCTAACCCCGCCAACTCCGCTAGCCTCGCTAACTCCGCCGCTCTTCTATGACTGCCAGGTTTTGTCCTTGGACGTGCAAAGCTGCTCCAGGTTGCAGCGGTCGCATTTGGGTTTGCGAGCCTCGCAGACCTGGCGGCCATGGTGGATGAGCTGGTGGGAGAAATCGATCCAGCGGTCCTGGGGAATGACCTGCATCAGCTCCTGCTCGACTTTTTCGGGCGTTTCGCCTTTGGCCAGGCCGAGGCGGCGGGCGATGCGGAAGACGTGCGTATCGACCACCACGCCTTCCGCTTTGCCGTAGGCGACGCCGAGGACAACGTTGGCGGTTTTGCGCGCCGCGCCGGGGATAGTGATTAACTCGGCGAGAGTTTGCGGGACCTGGCCGCCG
>JBEKZR010000243.1:0-5931 GCA_049509715.1 Occallatibacter sp.
ATAGTGAAAGACGCCGACCACGGTGGGATTGCGCCGCTCCAGCACGCGGACAATGCGGCCCATCCTTCGCCCATCGGCCTTGGGCGGTTCGACCTCGACCAGCACCTGGTCGCCCTGCATTGCGCCGTTGATCTCGTTGGGGGGAATGAAAATATCTTCCTGTTCCAAATCCAATTTGCCAGCCCGCCGCGCGTCCGCCACAGCCGACCTGCGGTTGGGCCGCACAAAGCCGTAGCCGTCGCGATGCAGGTCCAGCCGGCCAGCCGCCAGATTATCGCGCGTTCCCAGCGGCCGGGGAATGCTCCAGTGCTCGCGGTCCAGATTGGTCAGCTCGCCGCGCGCCGTCAGCCGCGCCAGTTGCTCCAGGAGCAGACGCCGTCCCCTCCCGCCGCCGAGCGAGAGCTCGCGCACCAACTGCTTGTATCCGGCCTTTCCGCCGGCAGAGCGGGCAATGCGCGCCAGCAATTCTTTGTCGGTCATAACTCTAATGAGACCACAAGCAAAAGGAGTTCCGTAGAACTCCCTTTGCTGAAGAAAAACGAAACGGTTTTACTTTTTCTTCTCGGCAGTTGGTGCGGGGGGTGCTGCGGTTTCCACTGCCGCGCTGCCGCCCAGCTTCATGTTGTCGCGAATCAGGTTGGCCAGCAGCACATCGACCAGCGTGCCGCCCTGGCTGCCGCCCCCGCCCGCCACGATCTGCGGAACGAGCTGGATCTTGTTTGCGGCGAGCGCCTGCACCACCTGCACCAGCGCGTAGTTGCCGGATTCCATCGATTCAATCTTCAACTTGATGACGTCCGCCTCGGAGGTTCCGACGGCCAGGGTCTTCGACGCTTCAGCGTTGCCCACCGTGGTGACCACGTTGGCGTCGGCCTCGGCGTTGATCTTCTTCGACTGGGCCTGGCCGCGCGCTCCTTCGATGGCCGCCTCGGCGCCGAACTTGGCGATGGTCACGCCCCGTTCCGAATCGACGACTCGGGCCTGCGTGTCGGCCATGGCGCGGGCCTGCTGCAGGTCCTTGCGCGTCTCTTCGGCCAATTGTTGAGTCTTGTAGGTCACCTGCTCCTGCTCGGCGATCTTGCGGTCGGTGAGCGTCTTCATCAGGGCTTCCGGCGGCGTGATGTCCCCGATCAGCGTGTCAATGGCGTTGACGTTGTACTCGGAAAGAGCCGCGGCGATGGCTGTCTTCGCCTCTGCCTGCCTCTCGCTGCGCTTCTTCAGGAACTCGATTACGTCCGAGGTCTGCGCCGCGTTGCGGAAGTAGTTGCCGATGGTCGGCTCCAGAACCTGCGTCACCAGATTTGCCATTGTCCCGAAGCGGGCGATGACCTTCGGTGCGTCGTTGCGCGGAACGTGGATGATCTGGCTCACGTCCAGGTTGAAGGTGAATCCATCCGAGGAGCGCACGGTGATGGTGCAGAGCTTTTCGTCGAGCTTGTGCGCTTCAGATTTCCCGGTCGCCCAATTGAGCACGATATTCGCCGTGGGCACCAGTTCCACCTTGTGGGTGAAGGGATTGATGGGGTACTTGCCGGGATCGAGCGGATCAACCCAGACACCCTTTTCTCCGCGGCTCACCAGGTTGCCGTGCTTGAAGCTGTCGCCGGTCACGTCCTTGCCCTCGTCGCCGACATAGGCGATGACCACGCCGACGTTGGCGATGGGGACCTGGGTCATGGGGCTGGTTTCGACCGTCGCGAAGCGCGGATTGATATAGTAGCGGCCGGCGAGGATGACCTGCTCCTGCAGGCCCTTGTGGCCGCCGTTGGTGATGAAGGCCTCGGCGTCCTGGTACATGTTGTGGCCGGGGATCTCTTTGCCGGCGATCTCGCCGGTGGCCAGTGGCTTGCCGTCCTTGGTGGTCACGATTCCGACCATATTGTCGGCAATCTCCAGGACCTCCTCCGTGCTCACCGTGAAGAGAGCCGTGTTGATGCGATAGGTTCCGGGGGGAATGATGGAGATTTGCGGGCCGCGTTCGCCGCCGTTGAGCAGGAATTTTCGCGCATCCTGGAAGGTGTTGCACTCCACGGTCTTGGCCAGGACGCGCCCGCCGGAGAGCGGATGACCGTCGCGTGCCTCCACGATGCCGATATGACCGCGATCGATGGTCGTGAACGGCACCATGTAGACGGTGTACTGCCACGCCCAGAGGCCAAAATGGATTCCCGGAGCCAGGGTATCCGCCTGCAAGCCGGCTTCACCGTTCAATGCGACGATGGCGCCGTCGGGAAGGGTCCGGTGTTTGCCGAAGATCACCCACTTCTTGTTGACCACTCCGATCTGGGTCTCCGAGACGATCACAGTCCCGAAGAAAACCCGCAAAACCATCTTATGCAAGATCAAAACGAGGATGAGCGCAATCACCCATCCGTACCTGATCAGCAGATCAACCATCGAGTTGTTATCCATGTTGTCGCTCTCCTTGCCTTATGGACCCTCCATCATAGCGCAAGCGTTGGCCCGCCTGCCTGCAACGTTAGAGCGCGCTTGCAGCGCCAACCCCAACCCGCGCAGCCGAGGCCGGTTGCGGAGTTGACTGGAACGCGACTTTGCTTTCCGGCGGGCTGCCACACTGCCGTCCCAGTTGGCCGCCGGCCGCCCGGGTTCAGCCATGTACTCGATAAATCCGCGCCCGCCGTCTTAAAATAACGGCAGCGCAACACCCTGAGCGGACCGCAAAGGGGTACCATCATACTGTGGCCGTATGCGGGTCGCCGAAAGCCAATGGCCCGGCGGTCCACACCTTCAGAATTCTTACGCACAGGGCAGTGGCCCCTGCCTTGGCAGCCCCGTCCCAGCAGGACAGAAAAGGAACCTCGTGAACGCAATGTGGAAACCCAGCCAAACCGGATCGATCAGTCCCGTTCCCACCCCGGAATCTAGCCGGCCCGTGCCACCTTCACCGGCCACTGAACCCGCCAGCCGCGCTCCGATTTCCGCCGGCGACCAGGCCACCATCGGCAAAGGCCTGTTCATCAAGGGCGAGATCAGCGGCTCCGAGTCGCTGTACATCGACGGCAAAGTCGAGGGCAGCATCAACCTGTCTGGCAATCGCGTCACCGTGGGACGCAACGGCCAGGTTTCAGCCAGCATCACCGCCCGCGAGATCGTGGTTCTGGGCAAGATTCGCGGCAATGTCTCCGCTTCGGACCGGGTTGACATCCGCGCCGAGGGCTCTCTGAGCGGCGACGTGGCCGCGGCTCGCATCAGCATCGAGGATGGCGCCTTCTTCAAGGGCGGCATCGACATCCGCAAGTCCGAAGCCAAGCCTGTGGCTCCCGGAGTTCCGGCGGCGCCTGAAGCGCCCAAGCCGGTTCAACTCTAGGCAGCTCTCAGGTCCCAAGCCAGCAAGAGCCCCTGCATCGGCGGGGGCTTTTGTGTCTGTGAGACGGCGCATTGCCGGACCTTCGGAGCGGCAAACTGCGGGCTCCAACCGGTTCGGAATCTGGAGACAATGCAGAAAACGAGATGGAAACGAATGGGAAATGAACTGCATCGGAAATCTCGTAAATGATAGAAAGTAATATAAATAGCAAGAAATGAGCCGGAAACGAGCTCGAAATCGCTTATCCCAGCCCCAACCGCTTCATCATGACCCTGGGCAGCGCCGATCCGGTTCTCTCCAGAATCCATTTGGCTATCGCCACCCAAAGCGCCGTTCCGGCGGCCAGCAACGCAAAGTCAGTCCAGCGAATTTGCGCGGGATGGAACGGACCCCAAAGATGGCCTGACAGGCTGCCCAGCCCCCAAATGACCATCCATACGCCCGCGCCACTTGCCAGCGCGGCCAGCAGGCAGCGGCCCAACTCTTCATAATCCAGGCTGGCCAGCGAGACCATGCGCCGTTGGTGGAGCAGCAGGGCGATGGTTCCGGTTTGCAGCGCGATCCCTAAATCCGAAGCGATGGCCAGCCCCATGGCGCCGCGCCAGTGGTAAAGCGAAGCATAGATGGGCAGCGAAACCAGCGTCACAACGGTTCCCGCGGCCATCGGGACGAGCGTGTTACCGGCCGCGTAAAACGCGCGCGCATAAATGGCCTGCGCCGACCAGAGAAACAAGGACACGGAAAAGACGGCGAAGTACGCGGCAAACTCCCGCGCATCGGCTGAAGAAAAGCGTCCGCCGAGAAAGATCAACTCCACCAGCGGCGCAGCCAGAGCAATCATGCCCGAGCCCGCCAGCAGCCCCAGCGCGGCCACGCGCGAGACCGAGTCCGCCACCTGCGTGGCAAACTCGTAGCGGCGCTGCTGCGACCAGAGACTGGCGAAAAACGGCATGGAGGCCGCGCCCGCGGCCTGGGCCAGCACAGCCATGGGCGCGGTGAAGAGCTGTTTGGCATAACTCATCAGCGAGACTGCGCCGTTGGTGGCCGAGGCAAAGTAAGCGATGATCCAGTTGTCGGCGGTCACCAGCGAGACTCCGACGATGAGCGGAAGCGACAGGCGCACCCACTCGCGAAAGCCCTCGTCGCGCCAGTCGAGAATCGGCCGGTAGCGCGTGCCCGCCCGCCGTGCGAAGATCCAATTCAACAGAAACGGCCCCAGAAAGGCTCCCGCCACTGTGCCGATGGCCAGCGAGGAGACGCCGATGCGGCGCACCAGCAACACGCCGCCCACAATGGTGCCGAGTCCATAGATCAGAGGCGTTACCGCCTGTACGCTGAACTGCTTGCGCACCAGCAGCACCGCGCCAAATACTCCGCCGGCAAAGAAGCACAACTGCGCAGGCAGCAAAATGCGCGTCAGGCGCACGCACAGAGCGGCTTTTTCGGCTCCGAAGCCGTGGAACCACAAATGGATCCACCAGGGTGCAAAGATTTCCGCCAGCAGAATGGCCCCGCCCAGCACCAGGCACATGGTGGTCACAATCACCGAAAGCGACCGCTGCCCCTCGGCCTCGCGGCCCGTTTCGCGATAGCGGGTGAGGATGGTGACAAAGGTGATGGAGGCCGCGCCGCCGACCAGAAAGTACGAAATCATGTCGGGCAGCACAAAAGCGCCGTTCAGCGCGTCCGCGTCCATGCCGGCGCCGAAAAGCCAGACGATGTACTTGACCCGCACCAGCCCGATGATCCGCGACAGGAAGGTGGACGCCATCAGCAGGAGGGTTGCCGAGAAGGCGGTGTGCGCGTGCGAAGGGCGCAGCAGCCCCAGGCCGCGTGCCCACCGCGAACGCGCGCACCCCAATTCCGAGTCCCCCAGTTTCGAGCCCGGGTTGGGTTGAGTTGGTTCCAATCCTGACACTGGAGTTGATTTTACCGGGCTTGCGCGCCGGCGAGGGCCTGCATTGGACTGAAACGGCACAGCCCGCCATCGGCAAGTAGGGGACAGGCTGCGCCGGCGGTACTCAGGGACACTGCGCTCGAGTAACCTCATGCCTTTGGTAATCCCTTCCGATAAGGGAGATGCGGGACCCAACTGGGACCGCGCTGCCTGGAGTACCGCTGTGCCGAGGTTCCCGGCGACAGGTTTTCGTCACTGGGGTGATGAGTCGGGGTGAAGATGCCGCAAGCTGAGTTGAAGACCGACAAATTCGATCGTCAACAGGAGACTGCACGTGTGGCTGCCCTCAACTCGCTAGGGATTCTCGACACCCCGCCGGAGCCCGGATACGACGCCATTACACGGCTGGCTGCCGAGTACTTCCGGGCCGATACGGCCCTGCTCGGTTTTGCGGACGAGAGCCGCATCTGGATTAAGTCCCACTGGGGTGAAGACGTTCGCGAACTGCCACGCAGCAAATCTATCTTCAATATGGTGCTCGCCGATGATGGTCCGGTGATTGTTCCGGACATCTCACAACACCCTCAGTTCGAGGGTGGCCGGATGACAATCAGACGACTCGACGTGGCCTCTTTTGCCAGCGTTCCGGTGCGCTCTTTTGAAGGCAATATCCTGGGGGTGTTGACCATTTTTGGGAGCCAGCCCC
>JBEKZR010000244.1:0-5930 GCA_049509715.1 Occallatibacter sp.
TCCTTGGGAAGGCCAGCCCCGTTGTCCTCGACAATGAAGCGCACGGCGCCCGGAATGCGAGCGACCGAGACACGTATCTTGCCCGCCCGGCCATGGGGCAGGCCATGCTTGAGGCAATTCGATATAAGTTCGTTGGCCAGAAGGCCGAAAGGGACCGCGAGATCCAGGGTAAGAGGAATCTCGACCGCATCCATCTCGAATTCAATCTGATCCGGCCGCTCCGAGTGCGACGCAATGGCACCCTGGGCCAGGTCGCGAAGATAGGCGGTGAGCGACAGACCGGTCAGGTCAGGCATCCGGTAAAGGCGCTCATGGACCATGGCCATGACGTGGACCCGCTGCACAGAAGTCTCGATCGCATTTCGGGCATCGCCATCGGAGAGGGACCGGGCGCGCAGCTTGAGCAGGCTCTGGACCACCTGCAGGTTGTTTTTTACGCGATGGTAGACCTCACGGAGCAGAACTTCCTTTTCCTTCAGGTTCTGGGAGACGACACCGGCAAAGGCTTCTATCTCGTCGTTCTTGCGGCGCAACTCCTCCACTGTAGCTTCCAGTTGCAGGGTTCTCTCGGCGACCCGTCTCTCCAGCTCGGCGGCGGACTCTCCCTGTATCCGGTTCGTCTCGCGAAGGTGATCTTCCGCGCGCTTGTGGCAGGTCAAATCGTGAAGCACCCTGGTGAAGCCATTGAAGATGCCGGAGATATTTCTGGCGGCTACCAGCTCGACTTCCGCCCAAATTTCTTCGTCGTCCGCGCCCGTGCGCCATCCCGCCGAGTGTACAGACTCGGAGGATCGAGACGCTTCCTCCAACTGCCGAGCCGGTTCTCCGGCTGCAATCTCGGCAGGCGTGAAGAGGATGGAATAGTTCTGTCCCAGCGCCTCTGCCGCTGTCATGTTATAGACCCGCCGGGAACCCTCGTTCCAGCTAAGAATCCGGCCCTTCGCATCGAGCTGGTTGACGGCGTAGTCGCGCGAACTCTCCAGCAGGGCGTGGATCTGCACCTGACTGCGCGCCAGGAATGGATCGAATCGGCGGCAGACGGCCATCACGTACGTCCCGCTTTTGGTTTCGAAGGGCTTCAGCGTCACGTCCACCGGGAACTCGTTGCCGCGCGAGTCGCGCGCTTTGATATTCAGAAACGAGCCCACCGCGCGATCCGGGGAATGCAGCAGGTACCTCCGCAGATGGCGCGCGTAGCGCTCGCGAGCGGCCCTTGAGAGCAGCATTTCGATGGGCTGACCTTCGAGGTCGCCGCGAAAGTAGCCGAACTCCACGAGCGCGCGGCAATTGGCTGCGGCAATCTGGCCATCGGCGCCGGCAACCAACACCATCTCCGGATGTCCCTCGAAGAGAGCGCGCAGCATGGCCGAGTTCCCATGCGAATTCACCAGGAACTCGGGCAGCCACCCGGCAAGGCCGGTGTCGACCGCGTGCTCGGTCTCCGACTGGGACATCTCGGCCTCGAAAGTAATCTCCTCTGCCTTGGAAAGAAAACGCAGTTGCGGTTACAAAGAGATGCGCTGGGGGCCGGAAATCTCCGGCGCCCCGCCGGATAGCTTGAGCACGCCTCGGACAGGGACTTGCGGCGTGGAGGTGGAATCGGTGAGATCGCCTTCCAGCAGCCTGCGCAACAACTGCTTGGAGATGCGCGGGTCGGGGTCCGTGCTCAGCCCCTTGAGGGTTCGGCCTATGAGGCTCTCGGCCGCAATGCCCGACTCGCTCATCAGCGCCTGGTTGACGCGCACAATATGGCCGTTGCCATCCAACTGCACCATGGGCATGGAGACCAGGTCAAAGGTGTCGGCTTCCTCGCGCACGTGCTCGACTACCTGCGAACGCAGGCGCTCGTCGGCCTTGCGCATGGATAGGACATAACCTCTGTGCCCGCTGGCATCGTCGAAGAGCGGAGAGACGGCGATGTCCACCAGCACGCTGCCTCCGCCAACCGGCTTAAGATGCAGGCCAAACCTCTCGGTCGTGCGTCCGTCTCTGTGGCCGTTCAGAATCGGAACGGGACGGCCGCGGCCGTCTCTGAGATCGAGCACCTCGAAGAGACCGCGATTGGCGGCTAACTCGCGCGTCCTGCCGGTGAGCCGTTCGGCGGCGGCGTTCATAAACTGAATGTCGCCGGTGAGCGAAACCGTCAGCAGCGCATCATGCATGCCATGAAAGGTTGCGGAGATCTTGCGATGCGCGGCGCGCAGCCCCGCGTCCACCTTGGCTTTGTGCAGCGCAACCTGCAGCGTGGCCTTGAGCTCGCGGCTCTGAAATGGTTTGGTCAGATAACCATAGGGCATCTCCCGCGCCGCCCTGGCGATGGTCTCGTCGTCGCTATACGAGGTCAGGAAAATCACCGGGATCTCGTAGGCATCGCGCAGCAGCCGTGCCGTCTGAATGCCATCCATGCTTCCCACAATGCGCACGTCCATGAAAGCCAGATCCGGTCGCGTCTCTTCGACTGCCAACAACGCCTCGTCGGCGCTCTCAGCCAGCCCGATCACTTCATAGCCCAGTTGCTCAACCTCCTGTTGCAGGTCCATAGCGACGATGGGTTCATCTTCAACGATCAGCAGTTTGCCGTTCACATAACCTCCTCGCGGTTAGGATGCACCTAGAGCTGACCAGGCAAGAGATGCAAGGAGCCGGGTGCAGCGAAGCTGATTTTGACAGTACCTTGGAAGCCTGCGGAGAATGAGAGACAGCTAGGGAAATTCTTGTTTCCGGTTTAGTAATGGAACTTGAATGGGGAGCTTCAACCCATTTCAGGAACGGCGCGATGCCGTTTGTAAAGTAGAAATGACTTTGGCGCGAGTCTTGCCGCGCATCGCAATCAGTTCCCCTTGGCAGGCGAATCCATGTAGTAGCCGGTCTTGTGGCGGATATTGAAAGCCTCCGGAGCGGCCCTGGGGATGGTCACCTGCACCCGGTGGAAGGCTCTTCCGGGCTCTTGATTGTGAGGATAATAGCCCAGCAAATATTGCGTGCGCAGGTCGCCGCTCACGCGCGCAAAGGCCTTGTCCAGCCCGCCCTCGTTCACGTAGAAGCTCTTCCCGCCGGTCTGCTCGGCCAGGGTGATGAGCGCGTGTTCTCCGGCCAGGTCGCGCCCGGCGCTGGCCTCGATGGGCACGTCGATGAGGCTGTAGATCATGACCTCGTTGCGCAGAGCCGCCTCCAACGCCTGGGCGTAGGTGCTGCTTTTGGCGGTATCGTCGCCGTCGGAGATCACGATCAGCACCTTGCGCCCCTCTTTCCGGCCCAGGCGTTGAGAACCCAGAACGATCGCGTCGTAGAGTGCCGTCGCCCAGTCACCGTGCAACTGGGCCAACCCGCGATCGATTTGGGCGACCTTGTTGGTGAAGGGCGTCAGTTCGCGCACCTCGGTAGCAAACTGGAGCAGGCTCATCTGGTCCTGCGGGCGCAGGATCGCATGGACAAACCGTCTGGCCGCGTCCGCCTCGTCGGCCATATCCTTGCGCACGCTGCCGCTGGTATCGATGGCCAGCGTCAGATTCAACGGCAATTCCGACTGCCGCTCGAAGACCGCAATCTGCTGCGGCCGCCCGTCCTCGGCCACGGCAAAGTCCTCGCGTGTAAGCCCGCCCACAACGGCCCCGTTGCGGTCCGTCACATTCACAAAGACGCTAACCAGCTTCACGTCCACATGCAGGGTGATCTCCTGCGCGGCTAGCGCCAAGGGTGCCAGCGCCAGCAGCGCCCAGCTCCCCACGCGCCGGCAAAGGAGCGGGCTTGGGGCCGGTTTATGCGTCATGCTCAACCTCCGGAGACAACTCGACTGACGACGGGGAGGCGCCCAGCCAATCTTTCAACACGCCAAAGGGGAGAACCCGCACCTGCATCACAAGAAGAAGCATACCGCCTGCTGGTTAGACGCGGCAGACGGCAATCAGGCAATGGAACGTCCCGAATCCCTCATTCACACCATCTTGTACAGGAATCCGGTGGGCGTACCCCACAGATTGCGAGCACGGTCTTGATAGAAGATGCTGAACTCGATGCCGGCCATATCGAAGTCGAAGAGGGGTACGCGATCAAAGGTGTAATCGCCTCCCACCGAGTACTCGTCGCCACCACAGTCGATCATCAGCGTATCCCCGGTGGAGAGCCGCTCGGGATGGGTCAGCAGCATGCAGGCGGAGGCATAGACTCCCAGGGCAAACTCGTTGCCGGCCAGTGCCACGCGGGTACGCCGCGCTGAGCATCCGCGATGGAGCATCCCGGCCTGCGCGGCAACCACCAGAATGTCGTTCCCTTCCTGCTGTTCACCCAGAATCTTCTCCCCCAGCTTCGAGCGCTCGCTCTGGCGCAGATACGTCGGACCCATGCGGCCGATAATCCGGTTGGAGAACTTGCGCTTTGTCGCTAGAACCTCCATTAGCATCTCCACAGCTTCGTTGTAGGTGGAGGCCAGCGCCTGCCAGCGTGGAATCGCGAACCATGCCTCGGCCCCCTCCAGAAGCGGCCTGCGCGCCAGCTTCTCCTTGCAACTGCCCAGGCTGGGGAAGAGAGTCCTCAACGCCGTCACCTGCGCTTCCACCGGCCGCACGCGGTAGGTGGGAGGATAAGTTCGATTTGAGCCCACATCCTCGTCCTTGAACTTGTCGCATACCGTGTGACGATGGATGATCTCCACCACCGAGTCGGCGACCTCGGACTTGAGTTTTCTGTTCATGTCGAGCACAACCTGCGCGCTTTGCCGGTCAAGCTGTTCGATCGCGGTCTTGCAAGCCTCCTGAGCGGCTTCGCCAAGTAACTTCCCGAGCAGCTGGTTCTGCTGGTCTGTCGTATTGCCCGAAAGGTGCAATGGAACCATCGTGTGTGTGCCGGCCATAGTCTCCACTTGATGCGCTCTACGCGCACTGGATTCTGAGGTTTCATCGGCAAAACCGCCGTTTTCACCATAGCGGAATTTCAGAGTATGTTTTATCTTGAGATTGCCATGGAATCAGGGCAGATGAGAGAAAGCTAACGCGATCAAGAATAGCTGCCTCGATACCGGTCCGCGCCTGACCGGATCGCCAAGACCCAATAGTCGATGTAGATGCCGCCGGCAACATCACAGGCGTTTCACGCGACGCCGCCTTCGCTCTCAAGTTCCACTGCTTTTTAGAAAAGCGCACCGCCGCAAAAAAACGGTGGGGCCCGCCGTGGCGAGCCCCGCATTCACCTCGAACAGCACCTCGGTTCTATTGGCAGACGCCGCCGCTGCCCGCGTTGTAGATGGCCTGCACCTGGGCTGACGTCAGGGCTGCGTTATAGACCGCAACATCGTTGAGCAGACCGGTGAAGGGCCAGTTGGAAGCCGAAGATTGCCCAATCGCGAACCACTGCCCGGATGCGTTGTACGGAACCGTGGTCGATGTCGTCCAGGGCGTCTCGCCGGAGGGTGTGATTGTGGGTTGCTGTACGCCATTGAAGTAGACCAGCGAGGGGTTATTCGCCGAGGCGGTCACGGTTACCAGGGTCCATTGATTCAGCGGCACCTGAGTGGTGGTCAATACCGAGTAGAATCCGCTCCCGTTGCCAATGTCGAAATCTATGGCGCCTGGAGGCACATCGGTCCTGTTGTTGGCATTGTCGATATACAAGCCAATGCCGTCATTGCCATCCTCGCTTCCCATAATGGTTGCATAGCTGGTCGGCAACGCCGTCATGTAGACCCAGGCGGACATGGAGATGGCGCCCTGGATTTGCAGGTTGGTTGGCACCGGCTGGCCAATCAACACGTACTGATCGCTTCCGCTGAAGCTGAAAGCGTCCCCAACCTCGCCGAGCGCGTAGGTAACGCCGTTCTCCAGGGTTCCGTTGTACCCCCCCGGACCTACGTCGTTCGCGTTGTCGTTCCCAGGCCACAGAGAGACCAGGCTGGCGGGCTGAGCGAGGCACGCAGGGGCTCCAGTGACCGTAGCCGA
>JBEKZR010000245.1:0-5919 GCA_049509715.1 Occallatibacter sp.
TTCGATGCTGGCAAAGGCGGAGATGGAGGCTTTGACGGCGCGCTTGTTGGTTACCGTTAGTTGCCAGATTTCCAGGTTCTCGTCGAGGGGCACGAAGTAGCGGGTGTGGGCCTCGATGCCTTTATAGGAAGACCCGATCACCGTGTAGCCCATGCCGTGCCGGCAGGAGTAGTCCTTCAGCTCGTGGCGCGTCGGCTGCCACGAAGGGGACCAGAACTCCTTCGATTCGTTGTCGCGCAGGTATACGTAGCGCCCGCCGAAGTCGAAGGGAGCGTTGTTGTACCGGTAGCGGGTCAGCCGCCGCAGGCGAGCGTCGCGATAGAACGAGTAGCCTCCCGCCGTATTGGAAATGATTCCGAAATATGCCTGGCATCCCAGGTAATTGATCCACGGCAAAGGCGTGTCCGGCTGCGTGATCACATACTCGCGGTTTAGATCGTCGAAATATCCATACTTCATGGTGAATGCTCCCTCAAAGAAACGTACCGTCAGTATAGACCCCGGATTGAAAGCTAATCAAACGATTTTGCAGAGCGCTTCAAAGTTCTTCGGAAAAGGCCCTGTGGATTTGCGCGAAGTGGCGCAAATGTGAAAAAGTATCTGCGCGAGCGAAATAAGGCAAATCTCCCGGCGTGTCCGGGATCGTTGCCAGGATTCAGGCAGATGTGAGAGACTTGCCCGTTTTTGCATGTATCCTGGACGCTTGCGCGAGGAGAAAATTCACATATGTCCGGTTCCCTGTTTCTGGCACTCATCCATGCGCAATCCGGCATTAAGTTGCCGATAACCGCACTCCTGGCCGGCCTGCTCATCTTCCCGGCCGTTTTGGCTTGCGCGGCCGAGAGCGCAAGCCTGGCCATCAAAGTCGATCAGGCGGGCTATCCGCTCGACGGTCCCAAGGTGGCGTTTGTCAGCGCCCCTGCCGCAACCTTCCAGGTCAGGCGTTCCAGCGACAATGCGGCCGTTTTTCAGGGAAAGCTCGCGCCGCCCCAGGCTGACCCCAACTCCGGCGACCAGGTGCAGGCCGCGGATTTTTCCGGATTGCGGCAGGCGGGAACCTACTACATTGATGTTCCCGGCGTGGGGCGCAGCTGGAACTTCGCAGTGGGCCCGAATGTCTTCGAGCGCACCTACTACATGGCCATGCGCGCCTTTTACGGGCAACGCTGCGGGACGGCTGTGGATATGGGGCCCGAGTTCCCCGGCTACTCGCACCCCGCCTGCCACCTGCATGGCGAATTTCACCCCTCCTCCGGCGCCAAAGGCCGACGGGACAACATCGGCGGCTGGCACGATGCCGGCGATTATGGCCGTTACATGGTCAATTCCGGAATCGCCACCGGCACCTTGCTGTGGGCCTGGGAGATCTTCGGGCAGAAGATCAAAAACATTTCACTCCAGATTCCCGAGTCGGGCAACGGCACGCCGGACATTCTGAATGAGGCGCGCTGGAACCTGGAGTGGATGCTGAAGATGCAGGACGACGACGGGGGCACCTGGCACAAGCAGGCCAGCGAGTACTTCCCCGGCTTTATCGCACCGGAGGACGACAAGCTGCCCAGCGAGGTGGTCGGGACCGGATCGGCTCCTTATAAAAGCACCTGCGCGACCGCTGACCTGGCGGCCGTGGGCGCGATCGCCGCCCGGGTTTACAAGCCCTACGATGCGAAGTTTGCCGCGCAGGCGCTGGAGGCGGCGCGGCGGGCCTGGGCCTGGACCGAAAAGTATCCGAATGTGACCTTCAGGAATCCGCCCGGCGTGGGGGCCGGAGAATATGCCGATGCGAACTGCAAGGACGAACGCCTGTGGGCGGCGGCCGAGCTTTGGCGCACCACCGGCGAGGCAGCATATAGCGACTTCTTCCTGAAAAACTATGCGGAATTTCTTCCCAGCCTGGATTCGCCTCCGGCAGAGAACTGGAAGATGATGGGGCCGATGGCGCTTCGAACCTACGTCCTCTCCACGCGGAAAGGCGCGGATGCCACGGCGGTTGCCGCCATCCGGAACCGGACCCTGGCCGCGGCGCGCGCGATTGTGGAGCGGACTCGCGGAAATCCTTACCGCAGTAGTATGCAGCCCAAGGACTATGTCTGGGGATCGAATGGCGTTGCGGCGGATTATGGCGCGGAACTGCTGATCGCCAACGTGATCCAGCCAGACCCGAGCTTCGTGGATGCGGCGCGGGACAATCTGCACTATCTGCTGGGACGGAACACGTTTTCGCTCTCCTGGGTGACGCAGGTGGGCGAAAATCCGTACCAGCACCCGCATCACCGGCCCAGCGGGGATGGGAAGCAGGACAAGCCCTGGCCGGGGTTGCTTTCAGGAGGGCCGAACGCGGGACGCGGAGACGCAGTGGTAGACAAGCTGCCGAAAGGTTTGCCGCCGGCCAAGGTCTACGCCGACGAGTTGGCTTCGTATACCAGCAACGAGATTTGCATCAACTGGCAGGCGTCGCTGGTGTTTTTGTTGGCTGGAGAACTGTAATAGGGAATCCGTTCCGGCATCCGCATCACCCGCCGTTGCGGGGCATGCGTGACGCCAGGTTGACCGCTTCCGTCCGATGCCGGACCGGCGCGGTTTTTGCATGTTGATGAGGGCCACCGAACAAGAGGGACATGATTCATGAAACCGGAAACTCAAAAGCTGACGTTTGTTGAGAAAACGGGTTATGCGTTCGGCGATGCGGCCTCCAATCTTTTCTGGATGACCTTCATTTATTTCCAGGGCAAGTTTTATACCGACGTCTTCTTCTATACTCCCGATGCCGAGTTAGAACGCTCGCTGCTGGAGAAACTCGCTGCGCTGCTTCTGCTTACGCGGTTTCTCGACATGGGATTTGACTTGTTCATGGGCGTGCTGGGCGACAGGACCCGGACGCGATGGGGCAAGTTTCGTCCCTACCTGCTTTGGGTTGCGGTTCCCTTCGGCATTATCAGCGTGCTCACATTCACCACGCCATCCTTCAGCCCCAACGGAAAGCTCATCTACGCCTACATTACTTTGTGCCTGATGATGATGGTCTATTCGGCCATCAACATT
This sequence comes from Occallatibacter sp., assembly GCA_049509715.1. GTDB lineage: Bacteria > Acidobacteriota > Terriglobia > Terriglobales > Acidobacteriaceae > Telmatobacter. Next base: position 3,043 of record JBEKZR010000245.1, read on the forward strand.
CCGTATTCTGCTTTGATGGGCGTGATCTCGCCCGATTCGCAGGAACGCACCAGCGTGTCATCGTACCGGTTTGCGTTTGCCTTTGCGGCAGGCCTGGTGGTGCAGTATTCGACGCTCTACCTGGTGGACTACTTCGGAAGAGTTAAACCGGAAATGGGCGGGGTGATTCTGGCCGCGGCCAAAGCCCATGGTTATCAACTGACGATGGGCATCTACGCCGTTGCGGCGGTCGCGCTGTTTTTCCTGACCTTCGCGCTCACGCGCGAACGGGTGCAACCAATCCAGGACAAGAGTTCGCTCAGACAGGATCTCAAGGACCTGGCAACCAACGTTCCGTGGCTCATCCTCTTTGGGATGGGAACGCTGACTGTCTGCGCCGTTGCCATCCGCAGCGGAGCCATTCTGTATTACTTCCAGTACTATGTCGGCAATGAAAAGCTGGCGGCCTCTTTTATGGTTGCCGGAACGTTGATGTCGCTGCTGGGAACCATTGTCATTCAACACGTCACGCGGTTTGCCGGAAGGAAGGCCACTTACATCGGCCTGGCGACGCTGGGCGCGATTTTCCTGGCGGTTTCTTACTGGGTCAGGCCGGAGCAAGTGGCGTTGATGTTCGTCTTTCAGGTGCTTTACAGCGCGGTGACGGGGCCGACATCCGCGGTGCTGTGGGCCATGTTTGCCGACTCCGCCGATTACTCCGAGTGGCGCACGAGCCGCCGGGCCACCGGGCTGGTCTTCTCCGCAGCGGGCATGTCGAACAAACTCGGCTGGGCTATCGGCGGACCGGTGACGGTCTGGCTGCTCGCCCTCTTCGGATACCGGGCCAGCGTGGCGCAGACGCCGCATGCTCTACATGGAATCCTGCTCCTGTTTACTTTCATTCCCGCTGTCGCCTTCCTGCTTACCGGAGTGGGACTGCTCTTCTATCCGCTTAACGAAGCCAGGACGAAGAAGATCCAGAGCGAGTTGCAAGCGAGGCAAGCGGCGACTCAAGCGGCGCTTTCCTGAGTTTCAGCGATGCGGAAGACAGCGCCGATCTGCGAGGCGCGGTCGAAGGGATACCGTGCTCTGTGCTTTCTATGTGGACAAGTTTCAGGACCATAGGAGGAAGACCATCCAATGCAATTCGGGCATTTTGACGACGCGAACAAAGAGTACGTGATCGATCGTCCCGATACTCCCCGGTCGTGGAGCAACTATCTGGGCTCGACGGAATATGGCGCCATCATCACCAATAATGCCGGCGGATACAGCTTCTATAAATCGGCGGCCAGGGGGCGTTTCATGCGGCTGCGCTTCAACTCGCTGCCCATGGACCAGCCGGGCCGTTATATCTATCTGCATGACCACTTGAGCAAGGACTACTGGTCCGCGTCGTGGCAGCCGGTGGGCAAGCCGCTCGGTAAGTACAGGTCGGAGTGCCGCCACGGCAGCGCCTATACGGTCATTTCGTCGGAGTATGACGGCATAAGATCCGAGACTACTTATTTTGTTCCGCTGGGAAAGAACTTCGAGTGCTGGCATGTGAAGCTCGCCAACCTGAGCGGGAAGCCTCGCGAGTTAAGCGCTTTCACTTACGTGGAATATGCGGGGAACTGGGACGCAGGCGACGATCTGATCAATCTGCAATACACGCAACACACTGTAAAAATGGAGGTCGAGGGCAACATCGTCGACCACGGGACCAACGTCAACATCCCACTTATGCCGGAGAACTTTGCGGAGAAGGACCAGGGGCGCCACACCTTTCAGGCATTGGTGGGCGTTGATGTGGTTGGCTATGACACGGACCGCGCCGCTTTCATCGGGACTTATCGTGGCTACGGCAATCCTCAAGTTGTCGAGCAGGGACAATGCACAAACTCTCTCGCCGTTGGCGACAACGCCTGCGGCGCGCTGCAGGCCAGGATAACTCTTGCGTTGGGAGAGACGAAGGAGTTCCTCGTCCTGATGGGCATTGGCCGGGGCCGCGACGAGGGGAGACGCGCGGCAGCGGAGTTCGGCAGCATGACGAAGGTTTGCGAGGAACTTGCCAGGTTGAAGAGCTATTGGCACGAGCGCATCGCCGGACTCACGGTGGAAACACCGGACGCCGAGTTGAACAGCACGCTGAACATGTGGGGCCCTTTCAATTGTCTCATCACTTATGCATGGTCGCGCGCGGCCAGCTTGATTTACGCGGGCGAGCGCGATGGGTTGGGATTCCGGGACACGGTTCAGGACATGTTAGGCGTTCTGCACGCCATTCCCGAAGAAGCCGGTCAACGGTTGGAATTGATGATTACCGGACAGGTCTCGACCGGCGGGGCCATGCCTGTAGTGCGGCAGTTCGATCATCACCCAGGGAGCGAAAATGCGCCGCGGGAAGAAGATTACCGCTCCGACGACTGCCTGTGGCTTTTCAATGCGATTCCGGCTTATGTGAAAGAGACCGGCGACCTGGCTTTCTATCGCAAGGTGTTGCCGTATGCCGACCAGGGCGAAGACCCAGTCCTGGGCCACATGAAACGCGCCATCGAGTTCAATTTGGAGCGCTCGGGAGCGCACGGCCTGCCCTGCGGCTTGCAAGCCGATTGGAACGATTGCATTCGTCTGGGACAGCGGGGGGAATCGATCTTCGTGGCCTTTCAATTGCGCTACGCCCTGCGAGTCTATCTGGAGATATGCCGGCTCCTGACTGCAAACGAGGAAGAAAAGTGGGCCAGGGAGGAGTTGGCCAAGCTGGACGATCACCTGGAAGAAGATGCGTGGGATGGAGAATGGTACTTGCGCGCCTATCGCGCCGACGGCTTCAAGTTCGGCTCAAAGGAAAGCGCCGAAGGCAAGATCTTTCTCAACCCGCAATCATGGGCGCTGATCAGCGGGCATGCCGATCCT
>JBEKZR010000246.1:0-5915 GCA_049509715.1 Occallatibacter sp.
GCCGCCGCCTCGGTCTGGGAAGCAAGGGCTCAGTCAGTTCCCACTGTTCGTCCGTCAACAGCTTCTGCCGCTTCTTCATGACAGAAGCTCAACAGCTCACCCGTCTCACGCGTCTCACGCGTAAGTACCTGATTTGAAGCCGAACCGATTTTTGAAACACGCTTTAAACTAAAGTAATACTCTCAATGGTTCCAAGAGTGATACCCCTTAATGGCCGAAAAGTGGCCTACTCTCTTGTAAAATGAGTCAGCTCCCGTGAATTTGTCAGACTTGGATGACTGCGATGCTGCAGGCGTCTGGAGTTTATTGGTCGACGTTTGTTTACTAAAGAACGAACAGTTCGGCGATCAGTCTAACCGCCCCCCGAAGGAATGCTTTCATGATCTCTATGCCCTGGTCAGTCTGCTCTGCGATTCTTGCCGTAGCCTCTCTTTGTGTTTCCAACCGTCCTCAGAAGCGGAGCAAGCTGGTTGCCCTGTGCGCTGTTCTGGTTGTGCTGCTGTGCGGCGCAGGGAAGATCGCGCTTGCCCAGACCGCCGCGCCGCGGCGTGTCACCGAGAGAATAGACGAATCCAGGCGCACGACGCTCGTCGGCCACGTTCGTCCCTTCCTCAAGAATGCCCTCGATCGCGGCCCGGTCGACGGCAGCGAGCCGGTGGGTCTCATCACGCTCATGCTGTCGCGCACAGCGCAGCAGCAGCAGGACCTGGACGCTCTTGTCGATCAACTGCACAACCGCAACTCGGCGAATTACCACAAGTGGCTGACGCCCGAGGAGTTCGGCGCGCGCTTTTCGCCCGCCGACGAGGATGTGGCAGCCGTCAAGGCTTGGCTGGAAAGCAAGAGCTTGACCGTCCTGGGCGTGGCCCCATCTAAGACGCATATTGACTTCACCGGCACTGTGGGCCAGTTGCGGGACGCCTTCCATGTGGATATTCACCACGTTAGCATCAACGGCGAAGAGCATCTGGCCACCACGACCGAGCCGCAGATTCCCGCCGCTCTGGCGCCGGTCATCGCCGGCCTGCACAAGCTGGATGACTTCTCGCCCAAACCTCTGGTCAAGAATTTCGGCAAGTTCACGAAGGACCGCAAGACCGGCAAAGTTTCCCCGGCTGATGGAACGAATCTCGGACCGAACTTCACCTTCACCTGCCAGGACTCCGCCAATTGTGGCACCGGCACCTTGTACGCCGTCGGTCCTCAGGACTTCTACACCATCTATAACGAGAATCCGTTGCTCAGTGCCGGCATCAACGGCGCGGGCCAGACCATCGCGGTGATCGAAGAGGTCAAGGTTGCCGCGGCGGACGTAAACACCTTCCGCTCGCAGTTTGGCCTGCCCACCTATCCGGCGACTCCGAATGCGACCGCTGGCGGCGTCAACTACTACTATGGCTCCAGCAGCGGCCTCAATGGCGACGCGTCCTGCTTGACTCCCGTCTCGCAATCCAGTGGCAAGTCAAGCGGCGAAGAGTCGGAAGCCGACATCGATCTGCAGTGGGCTGGTACGGTTGCGCCCAACGCGATCATCGACTTCGTGGCCTGCGGCGGTACCAACGGCGGGGACGGCAGCAGCCTCGGCAGCCTGGGCGTCGACCATAGCGCGCAGTACATCGTCAACTACTTGTCCAGCACGGTGGTCGCGGCCAGCATGAGCTACGGCGAGTGCGAGGGCGACATGACGTCCACCAACATGACTTACTACAACGGCCAGTGGGAGCAGTACGCGGCCGAGGGTATCACTCCCATTGTCTCGTCGGGGGACGGCGGCGCGGAGCAATGCTACCAGGACGACGCGGCAGCCACCTCCCTGGCTCCATCGGCGAACGGGTTTGGCAGTTCAGCCTACAACGTTTCGGCGGGCGGCACAGACTTCGGCGACGCGTATGTCAGCAACAACTACGCCACCGAGCTGGCCTCGACTTGGTGGAGCGCCACCAACGGCACAGGCGAGTCGTCGGCCAAGTCCTACATCCCCGAGACCACCTGGGCTGGCTTCTGCTCCAACGAGCTTTTTGCCTCCTATCTGCAGAAGGCAGGCAGCACAACCTTCGGCTCCAACTATACGCCGTGGGCGATCTGCAACACCAGCTACTCCGTAGCCAACGGCTACACGGAGGTAGTCGGCGGCGCAGGCGGCATCAGCACCTACAACAGCATTCCCACATGGCAGAGCGTCTACGGCGTGGGACTCTATAATACCTCTTCAACCTACCGCAACCTGCCCGACGTTTCCCTCTTCGCCTCCAACGGGTTTTGGGGACACTACCTGCCCTACTGCGAGTCGGATGCGGAGGCTTGCACTCAAACAGAGTACGAAGATGGCTATCTGGGCGCAGGCGGCACCTCGTTCGTGGCTCCGCAGCTCGCCGGCCTGATGGCCTTGATCAACCAGAAGAGCAACGACCGCCAGGGCCAAGCCGACTACACGTTCTATAACCTGGCCGCTCAGGAGTACGGCACTCCGGGCAATGAGAGCTCCACGATCACTAACTGCTCCGGTTCGGGGAAGGGCGCCGGCGTCGGCAGCTCCTGCATCTTCTATGACATCTCCAACGATATGGCCAGCCTGCAGGGTGGAACCATCACCCCCGGCATCTACCAGCCCTGCTACAGCACGGCGACCGATTGCTACTATGGCACCAACACCGAAAGTAGTGGCAACAAGCACATCTACGGCGTGAACTCGGCTCCGGGATCAGGGAAAAACATAGATAATCTCGCTTTCACCGCCGGCCCCGGCTTTGACGACGCCACCGGCCTTGGCAGCGTAAACATCGCCAACCTGGTCAACGGCTGGAACACCGTGAGCCCGGCCTTTGCCAGCACCACTACTCTGGCCGTAAGCGCCAGCTCCATCGTCTACACCGGCAGCGTCAACCTCACGGCAACCGTCACGGCCACCGGCCGCGGCGGCACGGTGGCTCCCGCCGGCGTGGTCGAGTTCTTCGATGGCGGTTCCACCTCCGGCACGCTACTGGGGACCGGTTCCGTTGCCTCCAATTGCACGGGCAGCGGCTCCAGCACCTCCTGCAAGGGCACCGCAACCCTCAGCAGCGTGGCTGGCTCCGCCCTGAACGCCGGCAGCAACAGCATCGTGGCCTACTTCGAGGGCGACGGCGCCAACGACGCTCCCTCCACCTCCGGGGCGCAGACGGTTACGGTCACCAGCTATCCGCAGAGCATCACCTTCACTACCAACGCTCCATCGAGCGAAGTCTACAGCGGCCAGTTCACGGTGGCGGCTACGGCCACCTCGGGCCTGACGGTGGTTTTCACGGCTTCGGGGTCGTGCACCAATTCAGGCGCGACTTACACCATGACCAGCGGCACGGGAACCTGCTCGGTGATCGCCAACCAGGCGGGCAACAGCAACTACAGCGCAGCCACGCAGGTCACGCAGACCGTAAACGCGACTCCGGCCAGCCAAACCATCAGCTTCACTACCAACGCACCATCGAGCAAAGTCTACAACGGCCAGTTCACCGTGGCGGCCACAGCCACCTCGGGCCTGACGGTGGCTTTCACGGCTTCGGGGTCGTGCAGCAATTCGGGTGCGACTTACACCATGACCAGCGGCACAGGAACCTGCTCGGTGATTGCCAACCAGGCGGGCAACAGCAACTACGCGGCTGCACCGCAGGTCACGCAGACCGTAAACGCTACTCCGGCCAGCCAAACCATCACGTTCACTACCAACGCTCCATCGAGCGAAGTCTACAACGGCCAGTTCACCGTGGCGGCCACGGCCACCTCGGGCCTTACCGTGGCCTACACCTCTTCGGGATCGTGCACCAACTCGGGCGCTACCTACACCATGACCAGCGGCACGGGAACGTGCTCGGTGATTGCCAACCAGGCGGGCAACAGCAACTACAGCGCAGCCACGCAGGTCACGCAGACCGTAAACGCGACTCCGGCCAGCCAAACCATCAGCTTCACTACTAGCGCTCCATCGAGCGAAGTCTATAACGGCCAGTTCACCGTGGCGGCCACGGCCACCTCAGGCCTGACGGTGGCTTTCACGGCTTCGGGTGCGTGCAGCAATTCGGGTGCGACTTACACCATGACCAGCGGCGCGGGAACCTGTTCGGTGATTGCCAACCAGGCGGGCAACAGCAACTACAGCGCAGCCACGCAGGTCACGCAGACCGTAAACGCGACTCCGGTCAGTCAGATCATCAGCTTCGCACCGCCCGTGACCCCGGTGAACTACGGCGTGCCGCCCATCACGCTCTCCGCTTCCGCGTCCTCCGGACTGCCAGTGATCTTCAGCGTCATCTCCGGACCCGCTACGGTCAACGGCAACATCCTGACTATCACCGGCGCGGGAACCGTGGTTGTCGCCGCCGACCAGGCCGGCAACGCGGATTACACTCCTGCCGATGAAGTCCAGCAGAGCATTGTGGTCAACGTCGCGCCCACTTTCACTGAACTCGCCTCCAGCCTGAATCCCTCTACATACGGCCAAAACGTAACTTTCAACACCCTGCTTTCGACCGGCGGCGTCTCCCCCACAGGAAGCATCACTTTCAGCGACGCCGGCAGCGCAATCGGCTCGACGACCGTTACTCCTGTCCAGACCACCAACCTCGTTGCCTACTCGCAGGCCTACGCTGCGGCATGGACATCTGACGAGACCGGTTCCGACGCGCCCACCGTTATCGCCGACAGCGGACTCGACCCGTTTGGCGGAACTAACGCCCTCCAGATGGCATTCCCCGCCACAGGCGCCGGAACGTCGGACAGCCTTAACACGGTCAACGTTTCCGGAGCTTTCGCCGGACAAACCTTCACCGCCAGCGTCTGGCTGAGCGCGCCTTCCCCGACCACCATCAACTTACTCCTCAACGAGGTTGGCGGCAGCAGCTCGTCGGCAAGCAACGCCATCACGGTGGGGACTGCCTGGCAGCGTTATTCCGTGAGTCTGCCCATCCCTGCGGCCGATTCCAGCGCCTCAAGCTTGGAGCTGGCGCTGGTCGACCCGAGCGGACAGCCGGCCGCCACCATCGATGTCTTCGGCGCGCAGGTTGAGAACGCAACCTCGGAAGGGCCCTACGTCGCCACTTACGGAACTGCGCAGAGCGGCTACGGCGCCATTGCTTCCTTCGCTACCAGCACATTGATATCAGGTTCGCATTCCATCACCGCCGCTTACGCGGGTGATACAAACGATGCCGCATCCACCTCCGCCACCATCACTCAGGTCGTCAACCAGATGACACCGACGATCACGTGGCCCACGTCGGCGCCCATTTACTACGGAAATGCGCTGAGCGCAACGCAACTCAACGCCACCGCAAATGTGGCCGGTAGTTTCAGCTATTCGCCGGCAGCCGGAGCGGTGCTGGGCGCGGGATCGCAAACCTTGTCCGTCACCTTTACGCCGGCCGATACGACCGACTACGCCACCCCGGCCGCCACGACGGTCACGCTGACGGTGAACCAAGCGACGCCGACCATCACCTGGCCCACGCCGGCGCCCATTTTCTACGGAAATGCCCTGAGAGCAACTCAGCTCGACGCCACCGCCACCTGGACCGTGAACGGAGCGAGCACGTCCGTGCAGGGAACCTTTGCCTACTCGCCCGCCTGGGGCTCATTCCCACCCGTTGGAACGAACGAACCGCTTTCGGTCGTCTTCACTCCGACCGACACAATCGACTACGCGCCCGCGACATATACGGTCTATTTGACTGTGAATCCGGCAGTGGCTGCGGTGCTCACGTCTCCCACACCGGGGAGCACGCTGACAGGTTCAAGCGCGACCTTCACGTGGACGGCCGGAGGAGGGGTCACTGAGTACGCACTCTTTGTGGGCACCACCGGAGTGGGGTCGCGCAACATCTATTACTCGGGCGACACGATGGCACTTTCCGCCAGCGTGACGGGGCTGCCGACCTATGGTCAGA
>JBEKZR010000247.1:0-5890 GCA_049509715.1 Occallatibacter sp.
ATGTGCTGCGTGTAGCGGCGAAGGTGTACCCGAAGCGGGTTTACCTGGAGTTGGAGCCGGGGCGGACAGGGGCGGAGTTGGAGCTGTGGAGTGTGCGCAAGGAGGCGGGCTACTTCCGCGAAGTCTTTGGGCGGGAGCTTTTTGCAACGCTCAAGTAGATGGAACGGGCCGTGCGGGGATCGATGAGCCACTGCAGCAGGGGCGGGTGGCGGTCCAGGTCGATGCGGGCAATGGAGCCCTTGCGCATGCGGATGGCTGCGCCGCCGTTGCCGGAGACCAGGCGGCCGAGGAACTGGAAGACGTTGGGGTTGTGGCCGACGGCCAGCACGCCCTCGCGATCAGCGTATTTGGCCAGAAGGTTCTGGAAGGCGGCGAAATCGGCGCCGGGGCCGAGGGCGGGACTGATCTCGACCTTGGCGTCGTAGCCCAGCTCGGTGCCCACAAACTGCGCGGTTTGCAGGGCGCGCTTCAAGGGGCTGGAGACGATGACATCAATCTGCACGTCGAGGGCGCTGAGCACCCGCGCCATCAGGATGCACTGCTCCTTGCCCTCCTTGATGAGGGCCCGCTTCTCGTCGAGAAGTGCATTTCCGCGGCGAAGTCCGGCACTGGCGTGACGCATGAGGTAGAGGTTCATGGGGGGCGGTCCGGCGAGGTCAGGCGGGGGTCTGCCGGCTCCTTGAGGGATGATAATAACACGTTTTAGTAGCATCCAAATGGGAATTCCGGCGAGGATTTTGGCGGGGCTGGCGCTGAATCGGCAAGGCTTGCGGGCAAATTCCGCCGATGGGAAGGCCGCCCGGCCTGGAGCGGAACCAGAGTAATCGTGTCCTTGCAGAGAGTCTTCTGAGTGGCTTTTTCTTACGGAAGTATGTACTTTACGCAAATTGCCTGTTGACAATAGTTTGCGTTAAGTGTAAAGTTAAGTCATGACAAAGAGGCATAATCTCTCGAATTCAGAGGTGGTTGAGCAAATTCCGCTCGCCTGCTCCGACGAAATCACGGCGGTTGAATTTTTTGAGAATCAACGCCGGGGAGAGAATCCATGCTGCGTTCGCTGTGGTAGCGTGGACGTGTACAAAATGAAGGATTCAAAGACCGGAGAGCGCAATAAGCGATTCTTGTGGCGCTGCCGGGACTGCAACCAGCAGTACACAGTCCGCATCGGAACTGTGTACGAGGAGACACGGCTCGAACTTCGACATTGGTGCTATGCGTTTTGGAGAGCTAGTACGTCAAAGAAGGGTGTGTCGGCACTTGAGATCAAACGGCATTGCCAGATCAATTACCGATCAGCTTTGTTTCTAATGAGCCGCATCCGATTCGCAATGGCCCCTGACGTGCAAGAACCAAAGTTGACCGGAACGGTGGAGTGCGACGAAACATACGTTTGGAGGCAGGCCGCGCCGTAAGGGAGTGAGCAAGCGTGGACGGGGTACAAAGAAGACTCCGGTATTTGCTGCTGTCGAGCGCGACGGGAAAATCCGTCGCAGGGTAGGGGCAGACGTGACGGGTGAGACTCTGAAGAATGCCATCCGGGAAGAAGTCGATACCCGCGCCAGAATCGTGACCGATGAAAATTCTGCATACAGAGGTATCGGTCTAGAGTATGCTGGTGGGCATGAAAGCGTATGTCACAGCACCAGGGAATACGCCCGTGGTGACGTTCACACAAATACGGCGGAAAGTTCGTTCGCCCTCGTTAAGAGGGGTATCATGGGCATTTACCACAACGTCAGCCGCGAATATCTGCATCGCTATTTGTGGCAGTTTGATTTTCTCTGGAATCATCGGAAACTCAACGACGGGGAGCGCACCGCAGCGGCGATTCGTGCATCAGAGGGGAAGCGGCTGATGTACAGAGGTTCCGCTGCCGACGCCACAATTTAATGAAGGGGGAACAACGATGCCAGCTCAAGCATCTGTTACAGCGACAAGAAGGAGAACACCCGCAACAGTGACACGCCATCGGACGGACATTCAAGAGGCTGTTGATCGTGTCTATAGGCGATATGGAGATGATCTCTCAGCCTTTTATCGGGATGTGAAAAAGTCGATTCTGACGGATGAAGCGCAGAACGAGGGAGGAAGAGAAAAATCAAGTGATCGTTCCTGATTCTGGCTACCGCCCCAATCCAGATAGGTCCATATTGATCGATGGAAAGATCGATGAGGGGCTCATCTCGCGGATAACACCGCCACTGCTCAGGTTACAGAAGACTCGCCAGCCTCTCACAGTTTATATCCTCAGTAGCCCCGGCGGTCCAGTCCATCTTATGGAATCCATTCTTCGGCTTCTCAGGGCTCCAAATCAGGAGTCGAAGCGATGCAAGATTATTACGGTGGTGATCCGACAAGCAGCGAGTGCTGCCGCCGAGCTTCTTTGCTCTGGAGACTACGCCGTGGCGTATCCGGAGAGCATTATTCACTACCATGGTGGCCGCGTTTTCGAGGACAGTGAATTAACGAAAGAGCGTACAAACTGGCTCGCACAAATGTTGCGGTGGACAACGGACATAGACGCATGGGATCTAGCTACCAAGATAGAACGTCGATTTCTGCTTCGCTTTCTCGCCTCTAAGGACAAGTTTGCAGAAATCAGGGCACGAAACCCGCTAGTACAGATGACTGACTTCGAGTGCTTCCTCGATTTACTTGATAGACAACTCTCCGAAAATGGTAAGAAAGTCTGCGTGGCCGCTAGAAATCGCTACAAACGGTATGAGACGCTACTCATTCAGATTCCGAGAAGGAAGCGGGGGAGACAGCGGCGCGCTGTTCTTGAATACGAGCAAATCAAAGTGATTCTGGATTTTGACCTCAAAGAGAACAAGAAGAATAAGGACTGGAGTTTCCGCTACGGAGGCTTTGGCAGGGTAACTGAAGACTTTTACCTTCTCACCGAATACATCGAAGGAAAGGAGAATGATCGCCTCAACCAATGGTGCTTGGACTGGTGGATATGGGCAGTGAATGCGAACGAGAGAGCAGCGATAGAGGCGCTCACAGACGAGAATGCTCACACGGCAAAGATTATTCAGATTGTGAGGCCGAGACTAGAGCCAGCATGGTCCTTTTTTGTGGCGCTCTGTCACGCTCTGCACGAGGGAGAGAATAAGCTCACAGCGAAGGATGCCTACTGGCTTGGATTGATTGACGAGGTCCTAGGCGATCCCGATATGGCCGTATTGAGGCTAATATCGGAATACAGGGATGATCCACCTCCACCGCCTCCGGCACAGCAACAGCAGTCCACGGGGAACCAAAATGCCCAAGATGGAAAAGAAAAAACCGCACAAGAAGCAGCCGATACCGCCGGGGCCAAGGCCTGATCTCCTCAAGATTGACATGGACTGGAAGGACGCAATCAAGAAGTCACTTGAGAAAAAGAAGCCTGAAACTGGCTGGCCAAGGTAGCGCGTTCCATTCCGTAGATACTTTCTGCTTTCATGTGCATCTCGCCATTGCGTAAAGTACATACTTCCGTTTGGAATACATCCACTCTGGTTCCGCTGTAGCGCGGGGTTGGCCGGCGGTTGCACATTGTCAGTCGGCGGCGCTGGCTTTTTTTGCGGCCGGTTTCGCGGGCACGACTTTTGACGCTGCGGATGGCTTGAGCGCGGCGGGTTTGGGGATGGCGTCGAGATCCACTTTGCCTTCGGCCAGTTGCATGAGGAAATCCTGACTGGAGAATGGGCTGGAGAAGGTTTTGGCGTCCTTGAGCAGCTTGCCGGCGCGGATGTAGGAGCCGTCGGGCTGCTGGAGGCGGGCCTTGACGGTGTCGGCGAGATAGGCGGGGAGGATTTCGTCGTGGATGCGGGCCAGGGCGGCCGGGTCGCGGACCGGGAAGGCCACCTCGCAGCGCTCGAAGAGGTTGCGGGGCATCCAGTCGGCTGAGCCGAGATAGATTTCGTCGTTGCCGCCGTTGGCGAAGTGGAAGATGCGGGAGTGCTCCAGGAAGCGGCCGACGATGGAACGGACGCGAATGCGGTCAGAGAGGCCCTTGACGCCGGGCCTCAGGATGGAGAGGCCGCGGACGATGAGGTCGATCTCGACGCCGGCCTGCGATGCCTGGTAGAGGGCTTCGATGACGGAAGGCTCGAGCAGGGAATTCATCTTGGCGACGATGTGGGCGGGACGACCGGCCTGGGCGTGTTCCTGCTCGCGGCGGATGAGGCGCAGGAAGCTTTCGGCCATGGTGAGCGGGGCGACCATCAGGGGGCGGTAGTCGTCGATCTCGGCGTGCGCGGTGAGGTAGTTGAAGACCATGTGGACGCGCTCGGTGATCTCGGGATCGGAGGTGAGCAGGCTCAGGTCAGTGTAAAAGCGTGCGGTGACGGGGTTGTAGTTGCCGGTGCCCAGGTGGCAGTAGCGGCGAGTGACGCCGTCTTCGTCGCGGCGGACGAGCATGGCCAGCTTGCAATGGGTCTTAAGGCCGACCACACCGTGGAAGACCTGCACGCCGGCGTCCTCCATGCTGCGCGCCCAGCGGATGTTGGAGGCCTCGTCGAAGCGGGCCATGAGCTCGACGACCAGCGTGGTTTCCTTGGTGGCGGCGGCCTCAGTGAGCGCCTCGAGCATGGGCGAGTCCTCGCTGGTGCGATAGAGAGTCTGCTTCATGGAGACGACGTTGGGGTCCTCGGCGCCCTGCTGGATGAAGTCGACCACCGGGTCGTAGGAGTCGTAGGGGTGGTGGAGCAGGACGTCATGCAGGCGCAACTCATCGAAGATATTGGCGGACTTGCGGCTCAGTTTGAGGGATTTTGGGGTGAAGGGCAGGAACTTGAGGTCCGGGCGCCGCACGTCGCTGTAAAAGAACATGAGCCGCGAAAGGTTCACCGGACCCTCGCCGCGGAAGACCTGATCCTCTTCGAGCTCGAAGTTGACGCGCAGCCGCTCGACGATCTCGGCATCGGCGCCGGTTTCGATTTCGAGGCGCACCGCATCGCCCTTGCGGCGATTGTGGAGCTCGACGCGGATGGTTTCAAGCAAGGAGCGCGCTTCTTCCTCCTCGAAGTAGAGGTTGGAGTTGCGGGTGACGCGGAAGGCGGCGTGGGCCAGGACCTCGTAGCCGCGATACATGCCGGCGAGGTTCTGGGCGATGAGGTCCTGGAGGAGGAGGTAATCGAAGCAACCCTCGCAACTGGGCAGGCGAACAAAGCGGGCCAAGGCGCGGGGCACGGTGACCACGCCCAGCACCTGCGGGCCGGAGCTGCGGCGCTTGGCGCGGAGCAGCAGCGCCAGACAGAGAGCCTTGTTGAGGACGCGCGGAAAAGGGTGGGCCGGGTCAATGGAGATGGGGGTCAGGAGCGGATCGACTTCGCGCTGAAAGTAGCTCTGGGCAAAGGCGCGTGCCTCGTCCCCGAGTTCCTTCCACTCCAGCAGGCGGACATGCTGCTTGCGCAGCTCAGGGAGCAGTTGCTGGTTCCAGCAGCGGTACTGATCGGCGACGAACGCGTGAATGTCGGCGGTGAGGACGGCGAGGGACTCATGGGGGCGGAGGCCGTCATAGCCGGGCTCGCGGTAGCCGTCCTCAATGCGCTGCATGAGGCCGGCCTGGCGCACCTCAACGTATTCGTCCAGGTTGTTGGCGGTGATGGCCAGGAACTTGACGCGCTCGAGCAGCGGGTTGGAAGGGTCCTCGGCTTCTTCAAGGACACGCCGGTTGAACTGCATCCAGGAGTGGTCCCGGCCGTTGAATAGCTTCTGTTTGGGTGAAGTTCGGGCCATTGGATTCGTTCCGTGCGCCGTAGTTGGCAGTCTACAGCGTTTTACCCGGTTTCGGCACCTGGGAAGGCCTATCCGGGATGAAAATACCCATCGGCAATGCATAAAGGGCGCTGGTGGGAATCGATGTTCAGGGCAGGCTAAAAACCTGACGGGACCGCCG
>JBEKZR010000248.1:0-5862 GCA_049509715.1 Occallatibacter sp.
TTCAGAATCGAGCGCAAACCGTCCAGAAGTTGCAGAAGGCCGGTAATGATCTGCCTGTCGGCGGTCAGCTTGCCCTCGCGCAGCATCCCCAGCAGGTTCTCGCCCGCGTGCGCGAGCTTCTCCAGCCGCTTGAAGCCAAGAAACCCCGTGGTTCCCTTGATCGTATGCACAGAACGGAAAATCTCTCCGATCAGGCCCGCATCCTGCGGGCGCGCCTCCAGGTCAGTCAGGCACCGCTCCATGCGGTCCAACCCTTCCTGGCTCTCGATCAGGAACTCCCGCGTCAATTCATCTATTGCCATTGCGTCCACTCATCCGCCCGCCGGGATCAATGGCCCGGCACAGCGAGCATCAAGTCTTTTATCGGTAAGAAAAGGCGCGACATGAGAAAGGGAGTTCTGCCCAGGGGTTAGATCGCCAAGTCTGAGTCAGGTTCCAGCCGTTCCCATGTACAGCGGGCGTGGAAATGCTTTAGCCTCAACTTTCATGACGAACACGGACGAAAACCCGATCGGGCCGCCCGAGCCAGCCCTCGAGAACCTGCTCGAAGAGGCGCGCCAGGCCGCCCTGCACTCTTATTCGCCCTATTCCGGCTTCCGCGTAGGCGCGGCCCTGCAACTGACCAACGGCCAAATCGTCACCGGAACCAACGTGGAAAACGCCAGCTACGGCCTCACCATCTGCGCCGAGCGTTCCGCCCTGGCGCGGGCCATCTCCCAATTCGGCCCCGGCATCCGCATCGAGGCTGTCGCCGTCGCCAACCTGAACCACGCCCCCGGCCCTCCCTGCGGCGCCTGCCGCCAGGTCCTGGCCGAATTCATTTTGCCCCAGGCGCCGGTGATCTTTCCCGCGGCGGATGGACTGCGGACGATGCCGTTCTCAGAACTGCTGCCGCTGGGCTTCGACATGAAACTGAAATAGACCCCCAAAACACGAAAGCCCGCGTCAGCACGTGGGCTTTCGTAAGCAGCACTTTTGAATCCTGCCCTAAACCAGCTCAATCGAGACCCTCCGGCCCACCATCGCCGCAGCCCGTTGCAAACTTGAAAGCGTAATATCGTTCTTCGGATCGAGCAACCGGTCAACCTGCGTGCGGCTCGTCTTCAGCAGCGTGGCCATCTTGTTTTTTGATATTTTCTGCTTTTTCATAGCCTCGGCAAGCTGCCACGCCACAACCTCCTTGATCGCCAGTGCCTGCGCCTCCTCAAAGATCCCTTCTTCCTTGAGAAAATCGTCGATGCTCGAACCCATATGCTTCTTGCTCATCGCTCCAACTCCTTCTGACGCTTGCGCGCCAATGCCAAATCGTCCTCCGGCGTCGCGCGCGTCTTCTTGATGAATCCATGCACAGCGACGAGGTGTCCGCGATAAAGACAGATCAGCACGCGCGACGTCCGTTTCGTCGGCAGGTCCGTCCGGATCTCCCACATGCCATCTCCCAGCGGGCGGCACAGCGGCATCCCCACCGGCCATCGCCACTGCGCCCGCAACAGGTCTTTCCCTATAGCCTGACGCTCCGCTTCCGGCAACTCCTTCAACCACTCCCGCACCGGTTCTCTTCCCGGCTGCGGGCGGTAAAAAATCAGCGGAATTTTGTGCGGCTGCAGGTCTTCTGCCATCCTGCATCTTCCTTAGTACAACTGTACCATAAAATGTACATTCCTGCAAGCAGTGAATCTCTTCCGCCGGAGCTTGCGATAATTCCAGCAGTCAACAAATCGAGGCCCCATCGATCATGTCCGCCATTGCCCCACTGCACGCCATCGACCTGATCCGCAAAAAGCGGGACGGAGGCTCTCTCGACGAGCGCGAAATCGGCTTCCTCGTCTCCGGCGCGGCCAACGGTTCAATCCCTCTCGAACAGCTCTCCGCCTGGCTGATGGCCTCCTGGCTGCGCGGCCTCTCGCTGGACGAAACCCGCTCGCTCACCCTCGCCATGCGCGATTCGGGAGAAAAATTTGATCCCGTCCGCCTGGGTAAAGCCGCCGTCGACAAGCACTCCACCGGCGGCGTGGGCGACAAAACCAGCTTCCTCGTCGCGCCCATCGCCGCGGCCTGTGGCCTGGCCGTGCCCATGATCAGCGGCCGGGCGCTGGGCCACACCGGCGGGACCCTGGACAAATTGGAGTCCATCCCCGGCTACCGCACCACCCTCACACTGTCCGAATTTGAGACAGTTTTGGCCCGCTGCGGCGCATCCATCGTCAGCCAGACTCCGGCGCTCGTTCCCGCCGACCGCGTCCTCTATGCCCTGCGCGACCGCACCGGCACCGTCGAGAGCCCCGGCCTCATCTGCGCGTCCATTTTGAGCAAGAAACTCGCCGCCGGCCTCGACGCCCTGGTCCTCGACGTAAAGACCGGCTCCGGAGCCTTCCTGCGCAAGCAGGAGGAGGCCGAATATCTGGCCGCCCTCATGGTCGCCACCGCCGAAGCCGCCGGAACCCGCACCGTGGCCTTGCTCACCGACATGGGCCAGCCTCTCGGCCGTGCCGCCGGCAACTGGATCGAGGTAGTCGAGTCCGTCGAGCTGTTGCGAGGCGGGAGGCCGGCAGAGAGCGAGGACCTGCGCGAACTATCCCTGATCCTGGCTGGATGGATGAACCATCTTGGCGGCAAGGCATCTACGCCAGATGCCGGCCGTCAACTCGCCGAAGCAGCTTTGGAGGACGGCTCCGCCCTGGCCGTCTTCTTCAAGATGATCGAAGCCCAGGGCGGCGACACTACGGTTTTCGACGACCCAACCTTTCACAAGCCCGGAGCTACGGAAGTCTTGAAGGCCTGGGACAGCGGATTCATTGCGGAGATGGACACGACAAAGATCGGCTGGGCCGTGCAGCGGCTGGGCGCAGGCCGCGAGAGGGCGGGCGAGCCGGTGGACCCGCATGCCGGGATCGAGTTTCACGCCCGCCGCGGGGCGCGCGTCGAAAAAGGCCAGCCACTCGCCACGCTTTACGCCACCAGCCCCGCGCTACTGCCCGAACCCATCGCGCTACTGAAACAAGCCATCACCTTGTCCAAAGCCCCGCCCGGCGCAGTCGCGCTGGTCAGCCGCATTTTTAACCGCGAAACGGCGCAGAACTATTTGCAGAATGCTGTAAGGTAGATGTCAGTTCTCAATTGCCAGGGATCAGTGAAACCTTTGGAGAATCATGCTATGACTGGGCAAATTCGACTGCGTATTTACTTGGTATCATCGGCTCTTGCGACTCTGATCTTCCTGTTGTTTGTTTTTCTAATGATGATGGTTCCCGGTGTCCCACCGGTTCAGAAGATATGGATGCTTTCTATTGCAGCCATATTTTTCTCCGTGCCGCTAGTTGTAGGGACTTGGAAACTAAATACAACTGAAGCACCGTTAACTGTTTGGCCAGTAGGCACAGTTGTGTTCGTCATCCTGATACTAGAGATGGCGGTTTGTTTAATCAATATAGTTGATCTAGTGTTGATCGTTCATCGCTACGGTTTTGAGTACGCGCCATGACGATAGGTTATGGCTTTTGAGTAACAAGAATGATGCTAGAAGCTGTATTTCAGGAGTCACCGTCGTGGATCGATTCACCGGAGTGCTGGGAATTCTGGCCGTGCTTCTCGCCGCCTGGCTCGGCTCGACAGACCGCAAGCGCATCCGCTGGCGCACGGTCGCCTGGGGCCTCGGTCTGCAGATCACCTTCGCTTTCCTCGTGTTGCGCTTCGACTACGGACAACGCGCCATGAGCTGGGCAGGCGGCGTGGTCAAATCCATGCTCGCCTCCACCTACGCCGGCACCAAAGTCCTGTTTGGTCCTCTGGGCGTTCCCGACGGCTCCATGGGTTCCATCTTCGCCTTCCAGGTGCTGCCCACCATCATCTTCATCTCCGCCTTTTTCGCGCTGCTCTACCACATCGGCGTGATGCAGATCGTCATCCGCGCCCTGGCCTGGGTGATGCTCAAGACCATGCGCATCTCCGGCGCGGAAAGCATGAATGTGGCCGCCTCCATCTTCATGGGCCAGACCGAAGCCCCGCTCACCATCCGCCCCTTTCTCGCCAAGGCCACGCGCAGCGAGTTGATGACCATCATGACCAGCGGCATGGCCCACGTTTCCGGCGGCATCATGGCCATGTACATCGCCCAGGGCGTAGCGCCGCAGCACCTGCTGGCCGCCGTCATCATGACCTCGCCAGGCACCATCCTGGTGGCCAAGATGCTGGTCCCCGAAACCGAACTCCCCGCCACCGAGGGCAGGGTCGTCATGCCCAAGGACGAGCTGCACAAAGACGAGAACCTGATCGGCGCCATCGCCCGCGGCACCATCGACGGCGGCAAGCTGGCCTTCAACGTAGCCATCATGCTCGTCGCCTTCCTGGCGCTCGTTGCCCTGCTCGACAGCCTGCTGGGCTGGACGCACGGGCTGAGTTATATGCACTGGGTTCCCGGCAGCCTGGGCCAGATTCTCGGTTTCCTCTTCGCCCCGGTCGCCTGGCTCATCGGCGTTCCCTGGCACGATTGCGGAGCGATTGGTAATTTGCTGGGCACGCGCATGGCCCTCAATGAGGTTATCGCTTACATCTCGCTCGGCGCGCAAAAGGCCGCTCTGGCGCCGCGCTCCTTCACCATCGCGACATTTGCGCTGTGCGGATTTGCCAACCTCAGCTCCATCGGTATCCAGATCGGCGGCATCGGCGCGCTGATTCCCGAGCGCCGCAACGAACTGGCCAAGTTAGGCGTCCGCGCCATGCTCGCCGGCACCATGGCCAATCTGATCTCAGCTTCGATTGCGGGGATGTTTTTGGGATAGGTGTGCCGGCACAACGACGAGTGAGTTGCGGTTGAGTTTTGCGGCTACCCACCCCAGCCACAAAAACCCGCCGCGGCGGACGAAAAGAAAGGGAAACCCGGCAACTTTTCGCTACAGTTTTCGTAGATAGATTCCGTGAGCCCGGAAAGGAAGCGTAATGTCAAAGACCCCGATGATGACCGTGGAAGCGTCAGAAGCCCAGCCTGAATCGAAAGCGACTCCGCCGGCCTGGCACACCGCCGGCGTACTGCTGCTTCTTCTCGGCATGGCTGCGCTCACCCTGCATCTGCGCACCCTCAACCTCGTCGGGCAGACGCACGGCCGGGTGCTGGCCTACATCGCCACCATGACCGTCGAATGGCTTATCGTGGCCTTCATCGCTTGGGGTGCGCGCTGGCGCGGCGCATCGCTCACAACCCTGGCGGGAAGATTCTCTCCGGCTTTGCGCTCCATCGCCCGCGATCTGGGCCTGGCGACCGCCTACCTGGTTGCGGCAAACATCGTTCTGGGGATCATCGGCGCAGTCCTGGGTCGCCTCATCCACTCCGCGCCCAATGACTTCATGAAAAGCATTCTTCCGCACACCGGCCTGGAGTACACAGTCTGGCTGCTTCTGGCGCTTACCGCCGGCATCTGCGAGGAGATGATCTTCCGCGGCTATCTGCAACACCAGTTCACCGTTTGGACCAGCAGTGCCGCGGCTGGAATCGCTGTGCAGGGCATCCTCTTCGGAGCCGCCCACGCCTACCAGGGTCCAGCCATGATGATCGTCATTGCCGTCTACGGCTGCATGTTCGGATCGCTTGCCTGGTGGCGCAAGAGCCTCCGCCCCGGCATGATGGCCCATTTCATCCAGGACGCCATCGGTGGGCTGGTGCTGGCAAAATTCGCTCTGAAATAGCCGTCCCTCACCGGGTGTCCCAGATCTCGTCCGCCGCGGAGAGGCCTGGGAAACCACAAACCTCATCCAGCCACGCCAGCCCGCGCCTGTAGAATCTGAAAAAAACGCACCGTCAGGCTCAAGAATGACCTACTTCGATCAAGTCGCTGAAGCCGCCGCTTTCCTCCGGCAAAAGCTCGGCCC
>JBEKZR010000249.1:0-5858 GCA_049509715.1 Occallatibacter sp.
CTGGATGTATGGGCGCAGGATGGGCCGGATGCGCTGGGGGGTGCGGAAGGCATGGAGTCTGTAGAAGCTGCACAGCCGCTTCACGCGAAACTGATCGAGTTCCCGCGTGAACTGGTTGCGACGCGGAAGATCCGCCCCCGGCTGGCCGAAGGACCGTATGGAGCGGCTGGTGAATCGAATGGACAGTTGAGCATCTTCGAGGTGGACCCCAGGAGCATCTCCACCCAGCCGGAAGCGGCGGATGCAGTGAACGAGGCGGAGGCGGCCGCGTGGCAGGGCGCAGAGTGGTCAGGCATCCAGCTGGGCGATCAACCTTTGGGGCAACCCCTGGAGTTGACGGGGCCCGAAGCCGCGACGGCTCCGGCAGCCGCGGCCCTGCAACTGGCGCCCGCCGGGTTGCGGACGATGGCGGCGGCGGTGGATGGCGCGCTGATTATGGGAGCCTTCCTGGTGGCTGCCCTGGTGGCCGCGGCCCATGTGAAGGAACTGCTCACGATCAAGGAGATCGAACTGGGCTCGGCTGCCGCGCTGCTGGTTCTCGGCGTACTTTACCAGGCGCTGTTCTTTACGCTGGCCGAGGCGACGCCGGGCATGAAGTGCGCCCATATTTCGCTATGCACTTTCGACGATGAGAAGCCTACCCGCGCGCAGCTGCGCAGCCGGATGTGGGCGCTGCTTTTGTCGTTGCTGCCGGTGGGGCTGGGCGTGGCGTGGGCCATCTTCGACGAAGACCACCTGAGCTGGCACGACCGGCTGTCGCGGACTTATCAGCGGCGGGTTGCGGCCTCTGAGGCGCAAGATCCGGGGGCCCGGCTGCCGTCATCCCCGAAGAACCGATAACCCGGCTCTAGGAGTGCGCGGGCCGAAGAGTGGGCTGGTACGCCGGCTGATCATTGCCGGTGTATGTTCCGCCGGACTGCCTGCTTCCTTCCAAACGGAACTGGCGGATCATGCCATCCAGGTCGTTGGCCAGCGAGGAGAGGTTCTTGAGGGCTTCGACGGCTTCGTCGGCTCCTTGCGCATTCTCGAGTGACAGTTGCGAGATTTGGCTGGCGGACTCGGAGATTTCGCTGGAGGCGGAGGTCTGCTCATTGGCGGCGGTGGCGATGAGGTGAATCTGGTGCTCTACCTGTTTAGAGGACTCGATAATAGCCTCCAGGCTGGTGCGGGCGCGGGCGGTTTCTCCGATGCCGGTTTCGACGGCGGTGCGGCTGTCCTGCATCACCTGGAGGGTTTCGCGGGTCTCTTCCTGGATGCTGTGGATGGTTCCGGCGATCTCTTCGGTGGCGCCCTTGGTGCGCTCGGCCAGGCGGCGGACCTCGCCGGCCACGACGGCAAAGCCGCGGCCGTGCTCGCCGGCGCGAGCCGCTTCAATGGCGGCATTGAGGGCCAGCAAGTTGGTTTGCTCGCTGATCTCCTGAATGACATTGACCACCTTGCCGATCTCCTCGGAGCGATGGGCCAGGGAGGTCATCTTCTGGGAGACCGAATTGGTGGCCGCGGCGATTTTTACCATGGTGGCAGCTGCGGCTTGCATCACGGCGCCGCCCTGGTCGGCAGTTTCGGCCGAGATGCGGCTGGCACTGGCGGCGTTCTCGGCGTTGTGGCTGATCTCGCCGATGGTGGCGGTCATCTCCTGCGCGGCCGCGGCAATCTGGTTGGTTTTGCTGGACTGGGTGCGGGCGTTGCCGGCGCTTTGCACTGAGCGAGAGCTGATCTCGATGGTTGCGGCGGAGAGGGTTTCAGCTCCCTGGGCCACCGATTGTATGACGCTACGCATGGAGGTCACGGTGGTGTTAAGCGCTTCGCCAAGGCGGCCGATCTCATCGCTTCCACTCACCACGACGCTTGCCGTCAGGTCGTTGGCCGCCAAGCGTTCCAAAGCAGCCTTAACCCTACCCAGACGCGGCGCGATCTCCCGCGTGAGTGTCCTGCCGATCAGTGCGCAGATCAGAACAATCAGGAGCGTGACCCCAACATTGACCCAGGGAGCGCGGTTGCTTGCGCTGGAGGCGGCGGTGGACTCCTCCGTGCCGTATTTCGCATTCAGGTTGAGGTCGTCGGTAATCCCCGCAAGAGCGGCGTGGAAAGACTCGACCACGGAGTCCGAAGCTTGCAGGTCCAAGGCATCACCGGCCTTGCCGGCTGCCAGCAATGCGTTGGCGCGGTCGCTGGTTTCCTGGTATCGTGCAAAGGCTGTCGAGAACTTCTGGTAGAGTTCGCGTTCCCCTGGATAGCTGATCCCGGGTTCGTAGAGTTTGACGCTCGACTGGTAGTCGGCCAGGGCCTTCTGCCGCGCGGCATTATGCTCCGACGCGCAGGCCGGGGTCTGGCACAGCATCAGATCGAGATCTTCGCGCCGTGCGTTGTTGGCCGCCCCCCGAATATTCGCCAGGGCGAGAACCGAGGGGAAGGAGTGGTCGCTTACATCCACGGATTTGCGGCTGATGTTCCGGAATGTGAAAAAGGTGTAGACCCCCAGCAGGATGCAAAGACCGCACACGATGCCGAAGGAGCCGGTGAGCTTGTGGGAAACAGAGAGATCGCGTTGCCAAGACATGCCGGAATCCCTTTCTCAGGTGGTTCGTGGAGTTCATCGGCAAAACCCGGCGGAGCTTGAGTACTTTCGTTTGCGGATTTCGTGTGTGAGCGCCGGTCGGTGCCATCCGTGCGCGCCGCGTAAACCGTTGCGGTTGACCGGGCTGTAACAAGGGCGCTATATAATTTCTGTCAGTTTCCGAAAATCATTCGGCGCGCCCGGTCCATTCGATCGAATTCCAAGACACAAGAAAGGACTCAACGACTATGACGTCATCTCAGCATAAGCAGTTCAAGGTAACGGCCCTCGGTCTCATGGGCATCGCAGTCTTAGCTTTGTCTCATGCGGCGGCGGGTCAGGAGCCACAGTCTTCTAGTACGGCAAAGCCGCTGGAACTCAGCGTGTTGCAGTTGCCCGTAAAGACGCTGGGGCCGACGGTTTCCGGCGGTTCTCCCTCGAACGCGTCGATCACATTTACTTCAAAGAACGGTCCCTTCTGCATCCAGGGACTGGTGGTGAGCGCAAGCCCATCCGCGGCTGTAACTGCAAAGGAATTCGGCGATGTGTGGATTAACCTGGCGTACATCGACTCCTTCGGCCTTTCTCACCCTTACATCACACTGGCGGACAGCACGACTGGAGGGTTCTCCCCGTACGACATCGTTCTGAACTACGGGGGCCCGATCTGCGCCGCCAAGTCCGTGCAGTTCGATCTGATTCAGTGGCAAGCGCAAATCGGGACCGGGACAGCGATCGAGGTGCTAGGCGAGGCAGTCATTTCAACCGCCCGCGGCAACAAGGTAACTGTGAAATAGCCGCTTAGGGATTCAGAAACATGGCCAGCACCCTGGTTTTGCCGGATATGCTCAGGACATGATCTCCTCGAATTCGATCGCGCGGTTCATCGTGTTTCGCAGGCTTTCGGCGATGATGCTGGTCTTTTTTGCCCTCTCAGGGGCGATTCGCCTGATGGCTCAGACCGCTCCTGCTGTCCCGGCTCCGGCCACGCCTGCGCCGCGCGGGCCCACACCCCCACCGGAAGAGTTAGCCATTCAGGCGGCCTCTGAGAAGGATCATCAGCGGCTGATGGACCTGCTGGGGATCAAGGAGCTCCGCCGGGGGGTCGATGTGGACGCCAAATCGCCCTACGCAGCCAACTACGACGAGTCGAAAGCGGAGGTTTATCCCAGCCTGCCCGACCCGTTGGCGCTCAAGAACGGCACACGTGTGACCACCGCCAAAGTCTGGTGGGCGAAGCGCCGTCCGGAGATCGTGGAGGAGTTCGACCGGGAGATCTATGGCCGGGTCCCCGCGCATCTTCCCAAGGTGACCTGGGATGTGGTGAGCACCACCGCGGAAATGGTCGGGGAGGTGCCGGTGGTGACCAAAAGGCTGGCCGGCCACGTGGACAACTCGGTCTGGCCGCGGATTGCGGTCACGATCGACGCCACCCTGACCACGCCGGCCCATGCGGGCGGTCCCGTGCCGGTGATGATGCAACTGGCTTTTCCGGCGGAGTACACGGCCGCCCCCGCTAACCATGTTCCGGGAACGGCCGCCGGGGGTTCCGCGAACCAGCAGCCCACGTGGCAGCAGCAAGTGCTGGCCAGAGGCTGGGGTTACGCGCTCGTGTCTCCCTACAGTTACCAGGCCGACAACGGCGCCGGACTGACGGAGGGGATTATCGGACTGGTGAACAAGGGCCAGCCGCGCAAGCTGGACGATTGGGGCGCGATACGCGCCTGGGCCTGGGGCGCCAGCCGGGTGCTGGATTATCTAGAGACGGACAAATCCGTGGACTCGAAGCAGGTGGGTCTAGAGGGCCACTCCCGCTTTGGGAAGACGGCGCTGGTGACCTTGGCCTACGACCAGCGCTTTGCCATTGCGTACATAAGCTCCTCCGGCGAGGGCGGCGCCAAGCTATACCGGCACATCTTTGGGGAACAGGTGGGCAACGTGGCCGGAGCCCGGGAGTACCACTGGATGGCGGGCAACTTCCTGAAATACGCCGGTCCTCTGACGCCCGGCGACCTGCCGGTCGATAATCACGAACTGATTGCTCTGTGCGCGCCGAGGCCGGTGTTTATCGGCGCGGGAGCCAGTGTTGGAGACGGGTATGCCGACCCCCGCGGAGACGCGTGGGCGGACGCGAAGGGAATGTTCCTGGCGGAAGTTGGCGCGGGGCCTGTTTACCGGCTGCTGGGCAAGAAGGACCTGGGAACCACAGAGTTCCCGCCCATCGGGACGGCGCTGATGGACGGGGATATCGCGTTTCGCCAGCATTCCCTTGGGCACACGCCGGCTCCAAACTGGCCGGTTTTTCTCGACTTTGCCAGCCGGTATCTGCATGCTCCGGCGGCAGCGAAGACGCCTTAGAGTTTCTTGGACATGACGATGCAGTGGCATTCGAGGCCGGGCTTGAGCGGACGGGAAGGGTTGAATTCCTCCGTGCCGGTCTCTATGTAGCCAAACCTGCGATAGATGGGCAGCAGTTCAGGACGGAGGCTGAGGACGGTGATATCGACGGCTTCGCAGCCGAGCTGCCGGAAGCGGTCCTCGGCGGCCTGGACGATGCGGCGGGCCAGGCCGGAGCCCTGATGGGCGGGACCAACGGCGAGCTGGCCGAGATAACCGCGATTGCCGCGGAGTTCGGTGTAGACACAGGCGAGAAGCCGGCTGGTGAGGTCTTCGGCCACCAGGATGCTGCCTTTCTCCATCATGGAGGCCAGGCGGGCTTCGTCTGTGCGCGTGCCCTCCAGGAAGGTTTCGATGGAGAAGGCGGAGTTGATGAGCAGGATCAAATGCGGACGGTCGGCCGGGGTGGCCAGACGGAAATGGATCGGGGAGGAGTCAGCTTTCTGGTTCATTTTCGCTCGCAACGCCATCCGTCCAGGTAGTGTTAACAGGCCCTAGCTTCATTCTAAAGCAGTTCGCCGGGAATCTTTCGTTGCTACGGCATGGGCGGCGCATTGACGGAGCAGAGCCCGCGCCTTAGGCTCATAGCATGGAATTCAAGGTAATCGAGCTGGAGCGGGAGCCAATCGATTTCGACCTGGAACTGGCTCCGGGAGCGGTTGGCTTAGGCCAGGAGGCTGAACAGGTTGGGAATCTGGCCACGGAGGGACGGGCCGAGGTGCTGCACGAGCACCGCGGGCCCAAAAATATTGTGGCCGATATCCGGTTGAAGGGGCGGTTTGCGGGCAAATTCCAGGTTCCGTGCGCGCGCTGCGTGGAGCCGGTGGAGATTCCGCTCAGCGCCGACTTCGACCTGATCTTCCGGCCCTTGGGAGCGGATTCCGGCCCGCCGGAGCGGTCCATT